>CALMWO010000106.1 GCA_937873805.1 uncultured Hyphomonadaceae bacterium | reverse complement strand
GATGCGACACCGCCCGTTGCGAATACCCGCGTCGAGGAATAGCGCGCCGAAGCCTTCATCACGGACTTCTGGCAGCTGGCTAGCAATCTGAAGCTTGAAGCGGGACTGACCGTCGAGACATCCCGCATCACCCAATCGGGCGACGCGACGCAGGAACGCGACTTCACATATTTCAAGCCCAGACTCGGGGCGACGTGGTCGATCGACGATGCGAACCAGCTGCGCGTGCTGGTCGAGCGCGATGTCGCGCAACTGGATTTCAGCGAGTTCGCCAGCGCGGTGTCGCTGTTCGACGGAACCGTCGATCTCGGCAATCCGAACCTTGAGCCGGAGCGCACATGGCGGACGACCGCGGAATGGGAGCATCGCTTCGGGCCGAAAGGCGTCGTCGTGCTGTCCCTGTTCAACGACGAAGTCGAGGCGGTGCAGGACCAGATCCCGATCGCAGGAGCTTCCGACGGGCCAGGCAATCTTGGCGATGGCCGCCGTACCGGCGCGCGGATAGACGCAACGGCGCCGCTTGATGCTTTCGGGTTCAAGGGTGGCGAACTGCGCCTCAAAGGCATGGCGCAGACATCGAGCGTCGACGATCCCGTGACCGGGCGAACCCGCCGCTTCTCGGATGAGCCAGACTGGACCTATTCGATCGACATCCGCCAGCCCCTGCCCGAATGGAAGCTGCTGTGGGGCGCACTCTACGAGCGGACCGACGATGTGGAGCTGTTCCGGCTGAAGGAGCTGCGCACAACGGGATGGGACAACGGCAGCTTCGATCTCTATGTCGAGACAACGGCGTTCACCGGCTTCGTGGTGCGGTTCACGGTGTCGGATGCGCTGCTACCCACGGAGGTGAGGGAACGGCGCTTCTTCTCTCCGGATCGATTATCGAACAACAATCTTTCGAGCATCGAAACGCGGGACGCCAAAGGCGGCTATGGCACTCGGTCGTATGGAATCCGGGTTTCGGGCCGGTTCTGACTATCGCGACATGGATCGCGCCGTTCTGGGTGCATTACCGCTGCGAGCACCACTGCTTCATGTATGTGCCGCACTACAATCTAGAGAAGACGCACAAGCTTCTGCTCGGCAAGGGCTATCGCGAGCGGATGCGCATCACGAAGGGATATGTCGAGGTGCTGCGCCGGTGTGGGTCGAGGGACGAGGCCGTGGCGGCGACTTAGAAAACGCAGCTTGCCCAACGTCATGTGAGGGCGCTCATCTAGTTCGCACGAAAAACTGATCGGCCGCTGCCCGCCTGCTCTCTTGCGCCGGCCTTTTTCGAGGCGTTCGCTCGCCAAAAGAATCCATCGCGCTGCGGCGCGAATGGATCACGAGAAACGCGGAGGAGCAGCCTGCCATGAAACACGCAACACTTGCCTTTGTACTCGCCATGAGCTGCGCCCCGGTGGCGCTGGCTCAGGCGCCTGGATATGCGACGCCCAAGACGGCGTGGGGAGCGCCCGAATTCAGCGGGTTCTGGACCAACCAGTCCTACACCCAGATGAGCCGTCCACCGAAGGCCACGAAGCTGACAGTGACCCCGGCGGAGGAACAGGAACTCCTGAAGCATAACGTCTACGAGAAAGTGGCCGCTGATGAAGCCGGCGTGTCGGACGTCTCCGAGGAGGGATCGAAGAAGCTGCTGTCTGACAACAACCCGAGCCGCGGTTATAACCAGTACTGGTTTGAAGTCGGCGAGATGTTCGGCCGCGTGAAGGGCGAGATCCGGACGTCGTGGGTCATCGATCCGCCGAACGGCATGGTGCCCTTCCGGCGCGACTATGCAGCGAGCCGCAATTTCGGCAACGACTATACGTCGTACGAAACGCGCCCGGCGGCTGAACGCTGCCTGCGCGGCTTCACCAATGGCGCAGGGCCCGTGCTGGCGAACGGACTGTACAACAACAATTACCAGATCGTGCAGTCGCCGACGCACGTGATGATCCTCGCGGAGATGATCCACGACGCCCGCGTGATCCCGATCGTGAAGAGCAAGGCCGAGGCGAAGCATGAGCCGAACGTGCTGGAGAAATGGTCTGGCGACAGCGTTGGCTGGTATGAAGGCAACACGCTGGTGGTCGAGACGGTTAACCTCAACCCGAAGCAGAACACCTATGGAAGCTCAGCGGGCAAGGTGACCGAACGCTTCACGCGCTGGGACGACAAGCAGATCTTCTACGAGTTCACGGTCAATGATCCGACCATGTTCACCCAACCGTGGAAGGGCGAGATGTCGCTCAACGCGAACGACAAGCCGCCGTTCGAATATGCCTGCCATGAAGGCAATTACGGCCTGCACGGCATTCTGGCCGGCGCGCGCCGGTTTGAAGCCGAGGGTATTCCGCAGCAGATCAGGAAGCCCACATTCGGCGATCTGTCAGACGAATAACCTGCCCGCTTGCAATCATTGAAAGGGCCGGACCGGTTCAACTGGTCCGGCTTTTTTTCTGGCCCGGACCTGTCCCCGATATCAATGCTGACAGAGCATGGGGGATAGCCTGCGGCAATCGGCGCTGCAGATCGTTTGAACCTGCGCCCGGTCTCGCCTACCTATGCCTTCATGGAATCGACCGATCCCACAGAACCGCCGGATCTGCCGCCGGACTTGCCGGACGATCTGCCCGAAGGCCTCATTGAAGAGGTTGAGGAGGATCTGTCCGAACAGGAGATCGAGCAGGACATCGAGATGGAGCCCGAGGAGATTTCCTCCGGGGTGGATCTGCATGCGTCCGATGGCGCGAAGGGGAAGCGGGTCAGCGGGCCGGATGTGATCCGGGATCATGTCACGCGGCTGCCGGGCAAGCCGGGCGTCTATCGCATGTTCGGCGAGGCGGGCGAGCTGCTGTATGTCGGCAAGGCGCGGAACCTCAAGGCGCGGGTTTCCAACTACGCGAAGATCGGCGGGCAGACCCAGCGGAT
>CALMWO010000105.1 GCA_937873805.1 uncultured Hyphomonadaceae bacterium | reverse complement strand
GATAGCGGGCCTGCGCGGAATGCTGCGCCGGGCCCATCAGCTCGCCGAACCAGGCGTCGATGGTGATGTTGACCAGCCAGCGTGGCCTGTCCGACCCGCGCGGCGAAAGACCTGGAAAGATCGCCTCGTAACAGATCAACGGCCCGAAAGGCGGAATGCCTACGACATTGACGGTCGCCGGCGGCGGACCAGCGTCAAAGCCGCCGGGAGCAAGATCCTGCAGCGTCTTGAGCCCGATCGTCTTCAGCACGCCAGCAAAAGGCATGAACTCGCCGAACGGCACGAGCATATGCTTGTCATAGATATCGAGTGGACCTCGAACATCGCTGTCGCCGCTGAGGACAGCAAGCGAGTTGTAAGCTTTCTCGTCAGGCGTGCCGACATTCTCGCGGCGAGGCATGCCGATGATCAGGCGACGATTGCCGATGGCGTCGGCAACGACATCAAGTGCTTCAGGCCATTCGAACAGATAGTAAGGCAGCGCCCCCTCGGGCCAGATGACGATGGGCGGCGTGTTCGCCGTATCAGGCCCGCTGAGCGCGATGAAGCGCAGGACGATCTGCTCGGCGACGCCCGGCTTGTGCTTGGCGCTCTGGGGAATGCCTGCTTCGACGAGGCGGATGACCGGACCCGTGAGTGGAACCTCAGGAACTTCACCGAGCCTGCGCGCGCCCCAGCCCCAGATGGCGCCGAAGAGAATGGCGGCCACGATGATCGGCGCAGCACGCGGCCCGGTTGTGCCGCGTGGACGCGCATCGGCAAGCGTTGCGGGTGCGGCCATGGCGGCAACCGTGAGCGCAGAGAGGCCGTAGATGCCCCAGATCGAGGCCGACTGGGAGATCGCTTCGCCAGGCGCCCAGATCATGCCGGGAAGATTCCACGGCAGGCCGCCAATGCCGAACAGCGAGGAACGAAACCATTCGGCGAACATGAACGAGACAGCAAACACGATCAGGCGCGCGGGGCCTGCGAACCAGTAGCGGAAGCCGATATTCACAAAGCCGGCGAGCAACATGGCCAAGCCGCCAGGCAGCGCGATCAGTGGCATCCAGATGAAGATCACATAGGCATCGGCATCGACCAGAAAGGCCCATGCGATCCAGTGCATGCCCACAAGGTAGTAAGCGAAACCAAAGGCGAAGACGCGCCAGAAGGCCGCCCATTTCGGCTTTGACGCCAAGCGCGCAGCGTCGAGCAACCAAACGAGACCAGAGAGCGCAATGGCGAACGCGGGCCAGAAGAAGACAGGCGGGAAAGCGAGATTTGCAATGGCGCCCAGGCCCGCAGCAAAAGCGAACACACGCCAACCCTGCAGCCCGGCAACCCACAGATAGAGGGGCGCAAGAAAGTTTCCGCGCGTAGCCTGTGGCGGCTGATCGAAGTTCCGGCTGTCAGTCATTGCCCCTCCCCGGGGCGCCGCTTCGGGCGCGTCAACGGTCTACAGCCGCCGTCTTGTCCTCTGCAAGCGCCGAGGGCGCCGGTTTGGCAGCGCGAAGGCGCAACCGGATGACGCGGCGCGGGTCTGCGGTCACCACTTCGATCGTAGGGCCACGCGGATGCTCGACCGATTCGCCAGCCTGAAGGACGCGCCCGCCAAGGACGCCGACAAGGCCACCGATCGTGTCGACCTCCGATTCGAATTCTTCAAGATGCAGCGGCAGACCGGTTTCGCGCTCGACGTCCTCGATCGCGGCAAGGCCATCGACCTCCCAGGTCGATCGGCCACGGCGCATGATCATCGGCCGGGCCTCGTCGTGCTCGTCTTCGATCTCGCCGACAATGCCTTCGACGAGGTCTTCGAGGCAAACCATGCCACCTGTGCCGCCATATTCGTCGACGACGATGGCGATGTGGATGCGGGTGGCCTGCATCTGCAGCAGAAGGTCGGGAAGCAGGATCGACTCCGGCACGAACATGATGTCGCGAACAAGCTTCTCGATCTGACGCGAGGACAGCAGCTCAGCGCTCCAGCCGCAGCGCACGCCTTCGGCGACAACGTCCTTGATGTGAATGAACCCTGTCGGTTCATCAAGAGATTCGCGGAAGACCGGCATGCGCGAATGGTGTTCCACGGCGAACACGCCAAGCACTTCACCGATCGTGGCCGTGACTTCGACAGCGGCGATATCGACGCGCGAGGTCATCACGTCGCGGACGCTCGATGTCTCGAATTCCTTGAGACGCAGGCGGATCGCGCTGGGTGTCGCGGCCGGCTCGGTACGCTGGCGCGGCAGATCTGGCTCGGGCCCGCCGGCGATCAGACGCGCCAGGCGTTCGCGAAGCGTCGCTCGCTGCGGAGGCTCTCCATCGTTAGGCATGGTTCAATCCTCCCCCGTTTCGTCAGCATGATGGCCGCCGGTATATGACCCGGTCGCGTACGGGTCGGGCCAACCAAGGCCAGCAAGGATTTTCGCTTCCAGAGGTTCCATCACCTTCGCGTCTTCCGATTCGATGTGATCATAGCCGATGAGATGTAGAAAGCCGTGAACCAACAGATGACTGACATGGGCCTCGAACGGTCGGCCCATTGCATGGGCGTCTTGCAGGGCCGTTTCATAGCCCATCGCGATATCGCCCAGATGAACGGGTTCTCCCGGAATATCAGGGCCATCCGAGGGAAATGACAGCACATCAGTGGGTTTATCGAAGCCGCGCCATTGCTTGTTGAGGGCATGCATTTCGGCGTTGTCGGTCAGCAGGACAGAAATTTCGCCCACTGTTTCCATCTCGACGGCCGCGTGATTCAGGACGCGGGCGGCCAGCGCCTCGACATCGCCGAGCACATCCCAGCGCGGATCGGCAATGCGGAGATCGGCGGACAAAGTGGCGGTTGCGGCGGCCGTGCTCACTTGCGCGAAGCGCCTTTCGCGTCCTTGTCGTAGGCATCGATGATGCGACCGACGAGTTCGTGGCGCACGACGTCGGCGCGTGTCAGTTCTTCGATGGCGACGCCCTGCACGCCCTTGAGAATACCCATGGCGTGACCGAGACCCGATTTGAGATTGTTCGGCAAGTCGGTTTGCGAAGGGTCGCCCGTGACGACCATGCGCGAGCCGCGGCCAAGGCGGGTCAGCACCATCTTCATCTGCGGCACGGTCGCGTTCTGCGCTTCATCGATGATGACGAAGGCGTTCTTCAGCGTGCGGCCGCGCATAAAAGCCAGCGGGGCGACTTCGATCTCGCGGCGTTCCTTGCGCCGATCGACTTCCTGCGCGCCAAGGCATTCGTTCAACGCATCCCAGATCGGCAGCATGTAGGGATCGACTTTTTCTTCGAGCGCGCCGGGAAGGAAGCCGAGCTTTTCGCCCGCTTCCACGGCGGGGCGCGCAACGATGAGGCGCTCGCGCTTGCCAGCCTTGAGTTCAGCGGCGCCAACGGCAACAGCAAGGTAAGTCTTGCCGGTTCCGGCAGGGCCAACGCCAAAGACGAGGCCCAGATCATCGCGCCGCAATTTTTCCAGATATGTGCGCTGGCCCGGCGTCTGCGCCATGACCGGCTTGCGTAGGCCCATGATCGCATCGCCCGAAGCCGCCGCGATACCGTCGCTGAGCGAGAGCTTGATCGCAGCTTCGAGTTCGGCACCGGTGGCTTCCGCGCCGTTGGTGATGCGACGGGCAAAAGCCTGTAGCGCATCGGCGGCATGCCGGGGGCCCTCGCCGTTGCCGGTGATGATTATCTCGCCGCTCTGACCCTGACTGTCGACGCGCACCGCGTCATCGGCAAAGGCCTGCTCGAGCAGTTGCAGGTGGGCATGCGCGGGTCCGCAGATGTCACGCAACATCTTGGGATCAGCGATCGGGACCGTGACGCGATTGGCGCGCGCGGATTTTGGTTTGACGCTCAAGCGGTCGCCTCTGCCGTTGCTGCGACAAGCCGGCCCTTCAGGCTTGTCATTGTGGCCCCGACAATCTCGATCTCTACCATACGGCCCGTCATGTGTGCGCCGCCATCGACGTGTACCGACTGCATGTAAGGCGAATAGCCCAGCGCCTGACCATCGCGACGACCATCGCGCGAGAACAGCACGCTGATCTTGCGACCGATCGTTGCGTCGTTGAACGCCTGCGCCTGCGCGTTGAGAAGCGACTGGAGGCGGGCAAGCCGCTCGTCCTTTATCGCCTCGGCGACCTGAAGCTGCATGCCGGCGGCAGGCGTGCCGGGGCGCGGAGAATATTTGAACGAATAGGCCTGCGCAAAGCCGACATCACGAACCAGCTGGAGGGTCGCCTCGAAATCGGCATCACTTTCGCCGGGAAAGCCGACGATGAAATCAGAGGCGAAGGCAATGTCCGGACGTGCGGCCCGTGCGCGCTCGATGATGCGCAGATAATCCGCCGCCGTATGCTGGCGGTTCATGGCTTTTAGGATGCGGTCTGAACCCGCCTGCACGGGAAGGTGCAGGAAGGGCGCGAGCTGTTCGACGTCGCGGTGCGCCCCAAGCAGGTCATCCGCCATGTCGCGCGGATGCGAGGTGGTATAGCGGATACGCTCGACGCCGCCGATTTTGGCGACGTGGCGGATCAGGTCGCCAAGACCCCACTCGCCTCCCCGGCCATCGTGCGCGGGGGCGGCGCCGTGCCAGGCATTCACGTTCTGACCGATGAGGACGATCTCTTTCACACCCTGACGCGCCAGCTCGCGCGCCTCGGCGATGATAGCATCCGCGCCGCGCGAAAACTCGGCGCCGCGCGTGTAAGGCACAACGCAGAAGGTGCAGAATTTATCGCAACCTTCCTGCACCGCGAGAAAGGCAGAGGCGCCGGACACGTCGCGCGTCTTGGGCAGAGCGTCGAATTTTTCCTCGGCGGCGAAATCCGTTTCGAGCACGTCGCCTGTCTTGCGCGACAGACGTGCGATCATTTCCGGCAGGCGATGATAGGATTGCGGGCCGACGACCATGTCGACTGCAGGCTCGCGTCGCATGATCTCTTCGCCCTCGGCCTGAGCCACGCAGCCGGCAACCGCTATGCGGAGCGTGCCGCCGTTTGCCTGTTTCAGATCTCGCAGACGGCCAAGCTCAGAGAAAACCTTCTCCGTCGCCTTCTCGCGGATGTGGCAGGTGTTGATCACGACCAGCTCTGCCGCCTCCGGCGAATCCACCGGCGCATAGCCCAACGGCTTCAGCACATCCCGCATCCTTTCGGAGTCGTAGACGTTGGCCTGGCAACCGTAGGTCTTGATATAGAGGCCCTTGGTGTTGGGCTTCTGGGAGGTGTCAGCCATGCGGCTTACTTCTTCTCGTCCTCGTTCAGAGGAACGCCATAGAGTTCGAGGCGGTGATCGATCAGGCGATAGCCGAGCTTGCGCGCGATCTCGATCTGCAGCTTCTCGATCTCGTCCGACTTGAATTCCACAACCCTGCCCGACTTGGCGTCGATCAGGTGATCGTGGTGCTCATCCGGCGATTCCTCGTAGCGGGAGCGACCATCGCGGAAATCGTGGCGCTCGATGATGCCCGAATCCTCGAACAGCTTCACGGTACGGTAGACCGTGGCCAGCGAAATGTTGGAATCGATTGCAGCGGCGCGCCGGTGCAACTCTTCGGCATCGGGGTGGTCGGCAGCCGTCGACAGCACGCGCGCGATCACGCGACGCTGCTCGGTCATTCTCAGACCTTTCTCGACACACCTTTGCTCGATCATCGGACCTTCTCCGTGAAGCGATCCGGGGGAAGCCGGAGCGCGAGGCACATATGCGGGTCAGGCGCCTTTATGTCCACTGACTGGCCCAACCTTCCGGGACATGACGAGAGCATCCACTCGCCCGTCCCGGGTACGATAATAGGCTTTCCTGACGCCGATTTCCACGAATCCGGCGGATTTGTAGAGGCCGATTGCGGGAAGATTGTTGCGAGCAACCTCCAGAACCCATCGTTCAAGGCCGCGATTCAGCGCTTCGGCGTCCAGTGCGTGGAAAATTTGCCTGCCCCAGCCGGCGCGGCGTCCGTCAGGATCGGTGGCGATGGTGAGCAATTCCGCATCGGCGCCCGCAGCAAGAGCAAGCCCGAATGCGACTGCCTCGCGCTCACCGCCGATGACAGCCATGGCTTCCACCCGCGAGAGCCAGGTCGCGAAATCGTCATGAGTCCAGCCATCGTCAAATGAGGCGGTGTGCAGACGGGAAAGGTCGGCTGTATCCGACAGAACCGCGGGACGCAGGCTCATTGGCCGACCGGGCGCATAGGCGTGGCGTCCGGTTCGCGGACATAGACGGGTCGCGGAGGTGGCAAGTCGCCGTCGGGCCAGCGCCCAACAAACAAGGCGGCGGCCTTTGCGGTAGGCGTGGCGGGTACACGGCTGGGGCCGAGGTCAGGAACATCCGCGAGGCCGCCGCAGAGGGCATCCATATCGGATGCCAGCGATTGTAGCTCAGCCGCGCCAGCCTCGAATGGCTCGGCTACGCCCCTGCCCCGATCGATGATCTGCCCCCACCAAGTGCGCTCCGGCGGACGGCGCTTTGCGGGAAGCAGGCCGAGCACACGGCCTTCGCCTGGCAAGGCATCGAGGGCTTCGAGACTGGTGACGCCCACGGCCGGCTTGTCGAGCGACAGGGCGAGGCCGCGGGCGAAGGCAACGCCGACGCGGACACCCGTAAAGGACCCGGGGCCGACGACGATGGCAATACGATCGAGATCGCCGAAGGACGTGGCGCTGTCGCGCATGAGCTTCTCGACGACCGGCGCAAGGCGCGCATCGTGACCTTGCTGCATGGGCTCCGAAAGTTCCGCGATGACGACGCCATCGCGGATCAGCGCGGCTTCGCAGGCGTCGGAGACTGTGTTGATGCCCAGTATCAGCATGACGGGGCTCTTACGCGCTGCACCCTGTCGGCGTCAAAGGATGCGACATGCTTCGTCGAAATCCAGGCGCGGTGCGCGGGGCCGGAGCCGGAGCCGTGTGTCGTCGCCATGCCCGATATTGATGAGAAAATTGGAGCGCCACGACTTCATGGTTGGGTCGGAAGCAAAGAACTCCTTGTCCACCCCATCACGGCGGAACCCGTTCATCGGCCCGCAATCGAGACCAAGCGAACGGGCTGCAATGAGCAGATAGGCGCCCATGAGCGTGCCGGATTGAATGGCATTCCACTCGGCGTTGGCAGGATCAGCGAACCATTCCTTTGCCGTGGGAGCGTGAGGGATCAGCTTGCCGAGATGATCTGCGAAGGCGAGATCATAGGCGACGATCGCGGTAAAGGGCGCGGCCATCGTCTGTTTGCGATTGCCCTCGTCCAGATGAGGTTCGAGGCGCGCCTTGGCTTCTTTCGACCGCACGAAGAGAAAGCGGCCCGGCGAGATGTTCGACGCGGTCGGCGCAATCTTCGCGAGATCATAGGTCGCGCGGATCAGGACTTCCGGCGTTTCCTCGTCGGTCCAACCGCGACGCGTGCGGGCGGCGCGGAACAGCTGGTCGAGCGCGGCATCCCCGAGCGGCTTGCCCATCAGGCTGCCGCCTCGACGGCCGTAACCTCCGGCACATAGTGGCGCAGCAGATTTTCGACGCCCTGCTTCAGCGTAAGCGTGGAGGATGGACAGCCGGAGCAAGCGCCGCGCATGGACAGATGGACGATGCCGGTATCAACGTCGAAGCGCTTGAAAATGATGTCGCCGCCATCATTGGCGACGGCAGGGCGAACACGCGTGGCGATCAGCTCCTTGATCTCGGCCACGATCTCGGCGGTTTCGCCGTCATAGGCGATATCGTCCTCGATCGCGGGGGCTTCGGCTTTAGCCACATCAGCGATCACCGGCGCGCCCGAAACGAAATGGTCCATGATGGCCGCGAGCGCCTGCGGCTTGAGAACAGCCCAGTCGGCATCGTCAGTCTTGGTAATCGAGACGAAGTCGGAGCCGAGGAAGACAGTCTTCACGCCATTGATGCCGAACAGCGCAGACGCGAGCGGCGACGCGGCGGCTTCATCGAGCGAGACAAACTCGTAGGGCGTGGCCGGCGACACGTCGCGGCCAGGAAGGAATTTGAGCGTGGCCGGGTTCGGCGTCGGCTGAGTCTGGATGAACATGGGTTTCGCCTGCTTCTACCCGCTAGATGGGCCTAACCTGCCTTGCATGCAATCAGGCGTTAGCCCGCAAAGCCGCCGATTTCGCCCAACTGGGCATCCGTCACGTCGCCGGGGATGACCGTTACGGCTATCGGGCGAGCGGCGATGCGCTTGCCCTTCGCGAGGCGCGAAACCAGCGGGCCGGGGCTGCGTCCCATGCTGGCGGCCAAAATCAGCACTTTTATCGACGGATCCCGGTCAACCAGCTTGCGGATGGCGTCGACCGGGTCGTCATCGCTGATGACCAGTTCGGCCCTGACCCCGACTCGGCTCTCGACCGCATCTGCGTGACGCGTGGCCTTCAGGCGCGCGGAATCCATGGCGTCCTGGCTAATGTCCTTGTCGAGGCCGATCCAGCCGCCGAGCCCGGGATTCTCCGCGCAACGCAGAATGACCAGGCTCGCGCTGACGGCCTTCGCACGCATCGCAGCAAAGACCAGCGCCTTGAGGCATTCCTCGGTCTCGTCGGAGACCGCCAGAAATTTTCGTGAAATATCGGTCATATTGGCATGAGGCGCTGCCACGCCCGCCCGGTCAAGACCGGCGGCGCGACTGGCGTCTACTTCGACGCGCCGGATGCGGGGCTTACCGCAGCAGCTGGCGCAGCGGCGACAGGCCCTTGCGGAGCGGCCGCCCCAAATGTCGCGAGGAAATCGTTCGTGGCTTTCTGGGCCTGGCCGAGCAGGAAACCCATCGACGTGGCATGGTTGCCGAACAGCGAGCCATCAGGGTCGCCGTTGAGAACGATCAGCGGATGAAATTGCGCAGCGGACTTCCAGGCGTCCAAGGCAGCTTCGCGAGCTTTTGCGGCAGCCGGCGTTTCCGGCCATTGCAGCGAGTCGAGGATGGTAAAGGCAACCATGGCGCGACCCTTCGCAGCGTAGACTGCGCGTGTAGCGTCTTCATCGATCGGATTGCCGCCGACACTCTTGGCCGAGGCGGCGACCTCTTCCTGGCTGGTCGTAGCCCAGGATGACAGGAGAGCGAGCTGTTCGGAAACCTCGCTTTGCGTCGAGACGCTGGACACGTCGCGCCGGCGCAGGCGGCGGTCATAGTTGATCAGCGCGTCGCGCGCAGCCTGCAGCTGAATGCCTGTGGACGCCGATGACACAAGCCTTGAAGCCGCCTCAAGGTCAGCATCGGCACGATCAGCAGCTACGGCCTGCGCATTGGTGAGCTTGGTGAAGTCGCCAAGGCTTGCAGCCATTGCAGCCTGATAGGCCGGCTTGGCGGTGAGGCGCGCCATTGGCGACCAGCCGGGCGCATCGGCTGCCCAGCCGAGCTCGTTGAAGTGTTTTTCCATCAGCGCGGAAACACCGCCCACCCAGGGCGCCGTCCAGTCAGCGCGATTGACCACCCCGCCGATGTTGCGGTCGCCAACATCGCTTGAGGCGACAACCATGGCCGGATAGGCGCCAACAGCCGCAACAATAACTGCCGCATTGAACCAGAAGCGCACGTGCCCGAAGAAAGATTTCTCGTGATGCTCTTCGCCGTCACCTTCGTCGGCGAGTTCGCTCAACTCGCCTTCGATAACGTCAGCGTCTTCGGGTTCGATCTTGCGAAGCGGAAACGGCTTCTCGCTCTCGGCGACAGCGTCAGCCGGCTCTTCGTCGACCACGACCATGTCGCGGCGAAGCTTCAAAACTGACATCGCCCAGCCCCGGCTACCGGCAGATGCGAACCGTGAATTGGTCCGTCATTAACCTCAACCCAATATTCGCTAATGTGGAGTTACTACGCCCTACTGACCGACTAACGCAGGATGGAACCAAATCGTTTCACTGCGCCCGGATTGTAGGTCGATTTGAATCGGAAATGTGGCGCCCGGCGCCAGTGGTTTCGGGGAAAACACCATCAGGTGCATGCCGTTAGGTGCGAAAATGACCGGCTTTCCGGCTGGAAGATCGATCTCCGCCAGATGCTTCATTGAGGCCTGACCGCCCTCGTTCACAGATGTGTGCGCTTCAACCTTTTCGGCCTGTGGCGACGACACGCCAACGATCCGATCAGCGATTGGGGACGTCACCGAAAAATAGGCGACGCCAATTCCCGACATGCCCAATGGTGGCCGGTACAACGTATCGCTGACGGCGAGGGGCGTAGCGCCCTGCCCGCAGGCCGCGAGGCCGAGCGCGATGGCGGCGATCAATCGCTTCAATCCAGCCTCCCTGGCATCGTCATGAGATAGGAAGCCGGACTGTCGAACGGAATGTGCCAGAGGGTCCCAGAGGATTGCCGGCCACGTCAGGCACTAAGAACGCCAGAAGCCGACAACGCGCCGGACGTCTTCCATCACCGGTTGAGCGATGGCGTTGGCGCGCTCACCACCGTCGCGAAGGATGGCGTCGACCTCGGCGGGATCAGCCATCAGACGGCGCATGGTATCGGCAACCGGACCGAGCTTGGCGACAGCGAGATCGGCCAGCGCAGGCTTGAACACGCCAAAACCCTTGCCGCCAAATTCGGCAAGGACATCCGCTTCGGCCTTGCCAGCGAGAACAGAATAGATGCCAACAAGGTTCGCTGCTTCGTTGCGACCCTCAAGACCCTTTACCTCGGACGGAAGGGGCTCGGAATCAGACGTGGCGCGCTTGATCTTCTTGGCGATGTCATCTGCGGAATCGAGCAGGTTGATGCGCGAGGCATCGGACGGATCCGACTTCGACATCTTCTTTGAGCCGTCCTTGAGCGACATGATGCGCGCGCCGGGACCCTGATACATCGGCTCGGGCAGCGGGAAGAAACCCGGTGCGTTGAAATCGCGATTGAACTTGCCAGCGATATCGCGCGACAGCTCGAGATGCTGCTTCTGATCCTCGCCCACAGGCACGTGCGTCGCCTTGTAAGCAAGAATGTCCGCCGCCTGCAGCACCGGATAATCGAACAGGCCGACAGAAATGTTCTCGGCGTCCTTGCCGGATGACTTGTCCTTGAACTGCGTCATGCGCTCGACCCAGCCCATGCGCGCAACGCAATTGAAGATCCAGCCAAGCTCGGCGTGAGCCAGCACGGAGGATTGCGCAAAGATGATCGACTTTTTCGGATCGATACCGGAGGCGATGTAGGCGGCTGCGATTTCGCGGGTCTGCGCAGCGAGAAGCTTCGGATCCTGCGGCACTGTGATCGCGTGGAGATCAACCACGCAGAAGATGCAGGGCATCTGATCCTGCATCGCGACGAACTTCACCAGCGCGCCGAGATAGTTGCCTAGGTGCAGACTTCCCGAAGGCTGCACGCCCGAAAAGACGCGTTGCGGGCCTGTGTAGGCGACGGGGGATTGCTCAGCCATGATCTTTGTCCTCGGGGCCGGGGCTTTATCAGCCCTCGCCTCCTCCCGGCAAGGCGACGCCGGCTGCGCCCTTTTCACGGCGCAGCGAGCCCTTGATCTCGGACAGCGAAACCGCCCGGAAAGCGAGCGCCGCGGCGGCGTATATCGCGACACCCACGACAATGACGACCAACACCGCGATTTCCTTATGCAGGAACACGCGGGACAACAGCGGATACTGCCAGGCGCAGACGCCCGCGAAGGCGCCCATGAGGGCGGTGGCGAGGCCTAGACGGAGCAGTCGTGACCAGACCCGGCTGCCCATCTTGTAAGCCCCGTCTCGCGCCAGCGTGCCCGCCAGCATGAAGACGTTGATCCAGGCAGACGTGCTGGTGGCGATGCCAAGACCGATCGCACCGTCAACGCCGACAGTCGGCAACCAGAACCACAAGGTCGATCCGATCGCGATCGTGACGACCACCGAAATCAGCGAATACTGCATCGGCACTTTGGTCTTCTGACGGGCAAAGAAAGGCGGCGTGAAAACCTTCAACAACACGAAGGCGGGAACGCCCCATGCAAACTGGCGCAGGACTTCAGCGGTACGTTGCGCGTCTACGCTGGTGAAGGCGCCACGCGTGACAGTGGCGTCGATGATGAAGAACGGCATCACCAGGAGCGCGATGGCGGCTGGAAGCGTGAACGCCATCGACAGACCAATGCCGTCGTCCATGGTGCGATCGGCACCGGCCTGATCATTGTCGGTGAAGTGACGCGTTAGACGCGGCACAAGGGCGAGACCGACGGCGACGCCGATCAGGCCGAGAGGAAGTTGATAGAGCCTGTCGGAGTTGTAGAGGACGGAGCGCGCGCCTTCATCGGAGCCAGACAGCATCTGCGTGACGAGTGTGTTGACCTGCAGCGCGCCACCCGCGATGGCGCCGGGAACCGCGATGGCCAGCATGCGCTGAACACCCTTGCTCACGACCGGAAAGCCGATGCGCAGGTCGACGCCGAGCTTGCGGGCGCCCCACCACAGCAGGATGCATTGAAGAACGCCGGATACAGTAACAGCCGAAGCGGCGGCGAGCGCGGCAGTGTCGCGATCGGGGATCAGCAGTAGCGGCACGAGCGTGCAGATGTTCAACAGAATTGGCGCGCCCGCGGTGAGCGCGAAGCGCCCCATTGTGTTGAGAACCCCCGACAGCAGAGACGCCAGCGTCATGCATACGAGATAAGGCATGGTGAGCTGCGCCATCAGCGTCGCAATGGCGAGCGTGTCTGGATCATCGATATAGGCAGAGAGCAGCGCCGGCATCAGCAAAGGCATGGCGACCTCGAAGCCGATGCAAACCAGTGCGACCACAGTGATGATGAAAGCCATGGCTTGGGAAGCGATCTTGTCGGCTTCAGCAGGACCGTCAGTGGCGCGGGAACTGGCGAAGACAGGCACGAAAGCTTGCGCGAACGCGCCTTCAGCAAACAGGCGGCGGAACAGGTTTGGCAGCATCTGGGCTGTCGCCCAGCAATCCATCAGCGGGCCCTGCCCGCCAAAGCGTGCGTTGAGCGCCAGATCGCGAGCAAACCCGAGCACCCGGCTTCCCAGCGTGAAGAAGGTCTGCACGAAAACGTTGCGGACTAGCGACATGAGCGGTTCCGACTATCGATCGAACGAAGCGGGCGCTCGCGCCAGAGTGTGGGCGGGAATGCGCGGCGCCGTAGGCGAATGGGAGCGCAGAATCTCCTCAAGACGCTTACTAAGTGTTTCATCCATCTCGGCCGGCATAACGCCGCCGGCAAGTTGCTCGACATAAAAGACGTCGTGGACGCGCTCGCCATAGGCGCCCACGTGAGCGGAGCGGATCGACAGCTTCGCGTCCGCCAGCTCACGCGCAATATCGTAAAGCAGGCCTGGACGGTCGCGGCCGGATACTTCGATCACAGTGGAATCGGCCGACGCGGTGCGGTCGATCAGAACGGTTGGCGAAATGATGAAAGCCGCAAGACGGCGGCTGGCGGCTGGCGCCTTGCCCGGCTTCTTCACACCTTCGCCTCCGGCAGCTGCTGTACGCAGATCTGCGATGATGCGTTCGAGCGCATGAGGGTGATCTGAACCAAGCGGCTGACCGCGCGAGTCCTGCACCTCGAAAACGTCGAACACCCGATCGTCGCCGGCCTCGTAAAGGTGCGCGGCGACAATGTTGGCGGCCGCCGCACTCAACGCGCCGCAAAGATCAGCGAACAGGCCGGGGCGATCAGGGGCGGACACAATGATTTCGGTTGTGGATCGTCCGGCATCGACATTCGACCCGACAATAATGGGCTGTCCGCCATTCTTTGCCAGCGCAGCAGCGTGACGAGCCTGCGTCTCCGGCGCGAAGCTTGTCCAGTAGGCGGCTTCGATTGCGGCGAGCTGCGGGGTTGGCCCGATGCGGTAGGCGAGCAGCGTGCGAGCAGCTTCGGCGCGATCGGCCAGCTGATTGCGAACGCTGGTTTCGTCAGTGCGGCCGCCACGGAGAGCGGCTTCCGTCGCATAGTAGAGGTCGCGCAGCAACTGACCCTTCCAGCCATTCCAGACGCCGGGGCCAACTGCGCGGATATCGGCGACGGTGAGGATCAACAGAAGGCGAAGTCGTTCAAGGTTGCCCACACGCTCGGTGAATTTCGCGATGGTCTGCGGGTCGGAGATATCGCGGCGCTGGGCCGTGTCACTCATCTCGAGGTGATTGCCGACCAGCCAGGCAACAAGCTCAGCTTCGTCTTCCGGCAGTCCGAGACGGAGCGCGGCGGCTCTCGCCTGCTTTGCGCCTTCGATCTGCTGGTCGCCCTTGCCCTTGCCCGTGTCGTGCAGGAGCATCGCCATGTAGAGCGCGCGCCGATTCTGGATCTTCGGGAAAAGTTCGGTCGACAACGGATGGAGGTCTTTTTCGGCGCCACGCTCGATGTCGTGTATGGTTTCAACCGCCTTCAACGTGTGCTCGTCCACCGTGAAGTGGTGGTACATGTTGAACTGCGTCTGCCCGACGATGCGGCCGAATTCGGGAAGAAAGCGGCCAAGCACGCCTGCCTCATTCATCAGCGGTAGAACGCGGTTCGAGTGGTTCTTGCCCGACACAATGTCGAGGAACATCGAACGGGAATCGTCATCAACGCGCGCCTGCCGCGTGAGCGCCCATAGCGAGCGGCGCGCCGCTGTCATCGCTTCGGGGTGAATATCCAGATCCCGCTCGTTCGCGATCCAGAAAAGACGGATCAGCTTGCGCGTGTCGGAGACGAACATCTCCGGATCGGTGATCGTCAGACGGCCGCCATCAATCGCAAAGCCCTGCTCCTTCAGCGGCTTCGCGGCAGCGCCCCCCAGAAAGCGCGCCCGGCCGCCGGGTCGCTTCTTCTCGTCAACTTCCAGCTTGGCGCAGAGGATGCGCGTCAGCGCACCAACTTCCTTCGCGGCGAGGAAATAGCGCTTCATGAAGCGCTCCACTGCGTTGACGTTCTGGCGTCCGGTATAGCCCATGCGCGTCGCCATTTCGGGCTGCAGGTCGAAGGAGAGACGCTCCTCGCCACGGCCAGTGAGAAAATGGAGGTGGCATCGCACCGTCCAGAGGAAGCGGCCTTCGCGCAAGAAGATGGCCTTGTCGGCCGGAGTGAAGGCGGAGTTGTCGAGCACTTCCTGCAGCGTCTTGCCGCCATGAATATACTTGGCGAGCCAGAACAGCGTCTGCAGATCACGTAGGCCGCCCTTGCCGTCCTTCACATTAGGTTCGACGCGATAGCGGCTATCGCCTTCGCGCGCGTGACGGTCGTGACGTTCCTGCAACTTGGCGGCGACAAATTCCGCGCCCCGTCCCGCAATCACGTCTTTCTGAAAACGCTCAACCAGCTTGTCGTAGACACCGCGATCGCCGAACAGGAAGCGCTTGTCGAGAATGGACGTACGGATCGTCACGTCCTCTTTCGACAACTTCACGCATTCGTCGATCGTACGGAAGGAATGGCCGACCTTGAGGCCCATATCCCACAGCGCATAGAGCATATACTCAATGACGCTCTCGGCCCATGCGGTCTGCTTGTAGTTACGGACGAAGAGAATATCGACGTCGGAGGACGGGGCCAGCACGGAGCGGCCGTACCCGCCAACCGCCACCACCGCCATGCGCTCTGCCTCGGTCGGATTGTGGGCGCGGAAAATATGAACGACCGTAAAATCGTAGAGAGCGGACAGCGCTTCATCCATCACGGCTGAAAGCAGCCCCGCTGTATCGAGGCCGTCGGCGCCCTCCTCCAGTCTTTCCTGGGCGATCATCCGGCCGCGAAACAAGGCAGCGTGAATCAGATCGAGGGCGCGTTTGCGTTGGGCGATGGGGTCGGAGCCGTTATCAAGGGCCGCAGCCGTGAGCTGGATGCGCAGCTTCCGGCCGTCGACGATATCGGCAATACGCCACGGGCCCGGCTTGGGCTGGCCGGGGCGCGCGGGCTGTGACTGGTCGGGAGCCGGTTCGGCGTCGATCATGCCGGTTCTCTAGCCCTGTTTGGCGGCGCGCAACAGATCGCAGGTGAGCGACCAAGACACGCAGAATGGTCAAAATGAACCGTGAATGCCGCCCTTGGCCAGACCAGTTGCCCGGCCGGCCCGGGCGCGGCAGGGTCGGAACGGGGAAAACCGGGGCCGATCTTGGACGTCAATCCGCTTGAACTTGCCGCCACGCTGGTCACCTTGGCCTGCGTCATCCTCGGGGTGAAGCGGAACCTGTGGCAGTTCCCGGTGGGGATTGTCGGGACGGCGCTGTTCTTTGTCGTGGTGGCGCAACAGAAGCTCTGGGCGAATGCCGTGCTTCAGGTCTTTTTTGTCTTCGTGCAGATCTATGGCTGGTGGTACTGGCTCAGAGGCGACAAGGGTAGCCGACCGCGCATCAAGAGCGCCAATCGCGGTCATGTCATCGCATCAGTGATCGCTGCAATTGTCGTAGCGGCTGGCGGATCGTGGGCGCTTACCGCCTACACCGATTTTGACCTCGCCTTCACCGACGCAATCACCCTGTCGGTCAGCGTCGTGGCGCAATATCTGCTCGATCGAAAATACCTCGAGACGTGGCTGGTGTGGCTGATCGTGAACGTTGCGTCGGTGTGGCTCTATGGCAATGCCGGCATGTGGTTGTTCACCGGGCTCTACGTGTTCTTCTTTTTCAATGCGTTCTGGGGCTGGTGGGAATGGCGCAAGGAGTTGCGCAGCTATGCCGCCGCTCAGGGCGGATCGAACGCGGATGCAGGCCCATGAGCTTTCTGACCAAACCCAAGCGTGGCTTTGTGCTCGGCAAGTTCATGCCGCCGCACGCAGGGCACGTCTATCTGTGCGACTTCGCGCGCGCCTATGTCGATGAGCTCACCATTCTCGTCTGTTCGGACCCGCGCGACCCCATCCCTGGGAAGCTCCGGCTTGGGTGGATGCTGGAGATGTTCCCCGGCGCACGCGTGATCCATTGCGAGGAAGCGCTGCCGCAGGAACCGGCAGATGACCCGGAGCATTTCTGGCCAATCTGGAAAGACGTGCTGCAGCGGTATCACCCGGAACCAATCGATGTGGTGTTCTCGTCCGAACCCTATGGTCAAAGGCTTTCGGCAGAGGCCGGCGCGCGTTTTGTACCCGTCGATGAAGCGCGCACGGCCTTTCCGGTCTCGGGGCGCGCCATACGCGAAAACCCTTACGCGCACTGGCGTTTCCTGCCGGCCGCCGTGCGGCCCTACTATCTCAGGCGCGTGACGTTGTTTGGCGCGGAATCGACGGGCAAGACGACGCTGTCGGCGCAGCTTGCGCGACATTTCGATACCGTCGTCGCACCTGAGTATGGTCGCTTCCACACCGAAGCATTCGGAGCAGACGCCTCTTCGCCGGAAGACATGCGCCAGATCGTGATGGGTCACCTGGCCGGCGTCGCAGCCGCCTCGCTGCGCGCCAACCGTGTGCTGATAGAGGACACTGACCCTGTGCTGACCGCCGTGTGGTCGGATACGCTGGCGGGATCACGCGACGCATGGTTCGACAATTACAGCGACTATCCTGATCTCTACCTGTTCTGCGACATCGACCTGCCGTGGGTGAACGATGGCGTGCGCTATTTTGGCGACCCCGAGGACCGGCGGAAATTTCATCTTGCTTGCGAGCGCGAGCTTGCCTCGCGCGGCGTGAAATTCATCCGCATTCAGGGAACGCCGGAACAGCGCCGCACGCAGGCGATCGATGCCGTCGAGGCGCTGCTGCGCTAAAGCAAAACCGGCCAGCCGGGGGAGCGGCTGGCCGGTCGTTGGCTGGATCGTTTCAGCTTGGGAGTGGGTTCAGGCCACTCCGCCGCCGGTGAACGCCGTCGCGATCACGTAGAGCACAGCCGAAATACTGAAGAGGGCGATGGTGAGGCTGCCGAAATCATTGGCGCCGTCGAGCTTCGTGCGTTTGATCAGACCGTTCATTGTGGTTCTCCGTTTCTTGTTTCCGACAGCGCCTTCTTTGTGCCCGCCGGTCGTCTTCTTGGTTGGGGAGGGGCCCGTTAGGCGATGCCGCTGCCGAGGCCGTTGACCATCACGTAGAGCATCAGGGCGACGCCCGAGATGGCGATGGCGAACGAGGCGAAGGAGTTGAGGGTTTCGAGCGAGGTTTGTTTGATCAGACCGTTCATTTTCTTGTCTCCGTTTCTTGTTTTTCGGCTGCGCCTTCTATTGGGCCTCGCCGTTGAAGACTTGTTTGCAACCCGCGTGCCAGAATTTCTTAACCCTCTGTTGCGCTGTTTTTGTTTTATTTTTTCGCAATCACTGCCTGATCCTTCACGCAATCACGGCGTCTTTCGCCGTGCGAGTGGCGTTTTTCACCATCGATGTGGCGAACCGCGCTAGGTCAGTTTCTTGAGTTTGTAGACCAGTTCCAGCGCCTCGCGCGGCGTCAGGGAGTCGGGGTCTAACTCTGTGAGAAGGCGGTCTGCTTCCGACGGCTTCCGCACTTCGGCAGGCAAAGGAGCGAAAGAGGCAAAGAGCGGCAGCTCCTCCAGGCGCTTGGCGCCGCTTTCCTTGGCTTCGAGCTTCTTGAGCACAGCCTCTGCGCGGCGGACGGCTACAGCTGGAAGACCGGCAAGCTTCGCAACCTGCACGCCGTAGGAGCGGTCAGCGGGGCCCGGCTTCACTTCATGCAGGAAGACGAGATCGCCGCCCCACTCCTGCGCGCGCAAACTGGCATTGGCGCAGGCGTTCAGCGTATCGGCGAGACCCGTGAGTTCGTGATAGTGCGTGGCGAACAAAGCGCGGCACTTGTTGACCTCGTGCAGATGTTCGACCGCAGCCCACGCGATGGCGAGACCATCCCATGTCGATGTGCCACGGCCGACTTCGTCGAGGATGACGATAGAGTTCGGCGTCGCCTGGTTGAGGATCGCGGCGGTCTCGATCATCTCGACCATGAAGGTGGACCGGCCGCGAGACAGATCATCCGAGGCGCCGACACGTGAGAAAATGCGATCCGCGAGGCCCAGCCGCAGCTTTCGTGCGGGAACGTAGCAGCCGGCCTGTGCGAGGATGGCAAGCAGCACGTTTTGCCGGAGGAAGGTGGATTTACCGGCCATGTTCGGGCCGGTGATCAACATCAGGCGTGGGCCAGCCTCGCCGGTTGCATCGAGCTGACAGTCATTTGCCGTGAAGCCCTGCCCCGACGCACGTAAGGCTGCCTCGACAACCGGGTGTCGCGCGCCTTCCGTCTCGAACACAGGCGTGCTGGCGATCTCGGGGCGCACAGCGGAGGCCTCGGCCGCCCACTCGGCATTCGCGGCTGCAACGTCGAGGCGGGCTAGACCGTCGGCAACCATCGCGAGCTCGGGGCCGAGCGCATCGACGTCAGCAACGA
>CALMWO010000104.1 GCA_937873805.1 uncultured Hyphomonadaceae bacterium | reverse complement strand
CTGGTGATGTTCGACAAGCAGCGCACGAGCGTGGTGGCGAACCATGACGTCACGCCGACGAAGGAGATCATCGACAACCGCAATGTGCGGTTTGACCCGGACCTGCTGACGGCGCGGGTGCGCAGCCGCGCGAAGTCGTTTGCGGCGACCAACGCGGAAGCGCTGGCCGAGCATCACTTTGGCGATGCGATCTATACCAACATGATCATGCTGGGCATGGCGTATCAGAACGGGCTGATCCCGATTTCGGACACGGCGATTTATGAAGCCAACCGCCTCAACAAGGTGAAGGTGAAGGAGAACGCAGCGGCGTTCGACCTTGGCCGTATAGCGGCGGCAAACCCGGATGCGGTTCAGGCGGCGGCGCCGAAGCGGCCGGAGATCGAGCCGCTGAAGCTGGATGAGCTGATCGCACGGCGTGCGGACATGCTGAAGCAGTACCAGAACGAGGCTTATGCTGATCTCTACGAAGCGCGCGTGGCGCGCATTCGTGCGGCGGAGAGCAATCTGGGTCTTGGCGAGCAGCTGACCACGGCGGCGGCGACGTATCTCGCCAAGCTGATGGCCTACAAGGACGAGTACGAAGTGGCGCGGCTCTATACGCGGCCGGAATACAAGCAGGCCGTGGAAGACACGTTCGGGAAGGGGACGAAGCTGACCTTCTTGATGGCGCCGCCGATGATCTCGAAGAAGAACCACAAGGGCGAGTTGATCAAGCAGGGCTTCGGGCCGTGGATGATGACGGGGTTCAAGATCCTGAAAGGCCTGAAAGGTCTGCGTGGCGGCGCGTTCGATATCTTCGGCAAGACCGAGGAACGGAAGATGGAGCGCAGGCTGCGGGATGAGTATCTGGCGCGGCTTGAGGTTCTGGCTTCGGGCCTGACGACGGAGAAGCATTCACTGGCGGTCGAGATTGCGAGCCTGCCGGATGACATCCGTGGCTATGGCCATGTGAAGGAGAAAGCTGTCGGCGTGGCGGAGAAGAAACTCGCTACGTTGATGGCGAAGTGGAATGCGCCGGCTGCGCCACCAAGGATGGCGGCGGCGGAGTAGGGCTGACTGCTCCGATCTTTCTTCAGCTCATAATCCCATCAACCGCTCATCCCGGCGAAAGCCGGGATCCAGGGCGGCATGAGTTGATTTGAGAAACTTGCCACGCCTAGCGCACGAGTCCCATCGCGGCTCTGGGTCCCGGCTTTCGCCGGGATGAGCGGAGAGAGGGGCTTGGGAAATGGTGAGAGCGGACTTGTGGTGACGGAGTAGATTTCAGAGAATGCGTGTCGGGGGCGGGCATGCAGAAGCGGTTCTGGGTCTACATCGTCGCAAGTAGACGCAACGGGACGATCTACACTGGACACACCGACGATATCGCGATGCGTGTTCATCAGCACAAGATAAAATCGTTCAAGGGGTTCGCGGCGAAGTATGGCTGCGATCAGCTGGTTTGGTGCGAACCGCACGAGACGCGGGAAAGTGCATTCAAGCGCGAGCGGCAGATCAAGGAATGGCGGCGAACGTGGAAGCTTGCCCTGATTGAAGAAGTCAATCCGCGCTGGCTCGATCTTGCGGAGACGATGAGCATGTGGGTGTGAGTTGCTGCCAGCTATGTGTCAGCAACGACCTCGGGCGTAATTGCTCGGACGATTCATCGTGCCATGTTCGCTGCGTCAGACATGGAGACGGACATGCATCAGGGCGGGTGTCATTGCGGGGCGGTGCGTTATGAGATTGCGCAGATGCCGGAGCGGCATTCGGTGTGCTGCTGCACGGACTGCCGGCGGACGGCGGGGGCGCCGATGGTGGCGTGGGCGATCTATCCGAAGGACGCTGTGAA
This sequence comes from uncultured Hyphomonadaceae bacterium, assembly GCA_937873805.1. Lineage (GTDB taxonomy): Bacteria > Pseudomonadota > Alphaproteobacteria > Caulobacterales > Hyphomonadaceae > UBA7672. The sequence goes on along the minus strand of CALMWO010000104.1, from coordinate 2,775 downwards.
GGTGACGAAGGGTGCGCCGAAGTCGCGCGCATCTTCCGAGCATGCGGAGCGGTTCTTTTGCGGTGAATGCGGGACGGGGCTGTTCTACATCAGCGAGGCTTATCTGCCCGGCAAGATCGACGTCGCGAGTGCGACGCTGGATGAGCCGGAGAGCATCGGCGCGCCTGCAGCTGTGGTGCAGACGGCCGAGCGCATCGGGTGGGCGGCGGATATTCATACGCTGCCGGAGTTTGCGCGGTATCCGGGCATGGAGTAGTCCGGCGGACGGGGTGGATTTCGCGTTCGCTCAATCCACCCTACAAGTGGGCGCATGGAATCGTTCGACGTCGATGCAGTCGTGATTGGCGCGGGGGCCGTGGGGCTCAGCGTTGCGCGGGCGCTGGCGCTGAAGGGGCGCGAGGTGCTGGTGCTGGAGGCGGCAAGCGCGATTGCGACGGAAACATCGTCGCGCAATTCCGAAGTGATCCATGCGGGGCTGTATTATCCGACGGGGTCGCTGAAGGCGCGGTTGTGCGTCGAGGGGCGGCGGAAGCTGTATCAGTATTGCGCGGCGCATGGCGTCGAGGCGCATCGTTGCGGGAAGCTTGTAGTGGCGGTGGATGATGGCGAGGCGGCGGCGACGCCCGCGCTATTGCAGAAGGCGCTCGCCAACGGTGTGGAAGAGACGCGGTTGATCGATGGCGCGGAAGCGAGGCGGCTGGAGCCGGCGCTGAATCCCGACGTGAGGGTGGCGATCCATACGGAAGTGTCGGGACTGTTCGATAGCCATGCGTACTTCCTGGCGCTGCAGGGCGAGTTCGAGGATCGGGGCGGGTCGCTGGTGATCGATACGCCAGTGATGCGCGGGGCCGTTGTGAAGGACGGCATCGAGATCGAGACGGGCGGGGCTGCGCCGTCGCGGATCAAGGCGCGGACGGTGGTGAATTCGGCGGGGCATCAGGCGCTGGCGGTGGCGCGATTGATCGAAGGCGGGCCGCGCTATAACGGCGTGCGGATGAGCTGGGTGAAGGGCTCGTACTTTGTCGCGTCAGGGCGGGCGGCGTTCGCGCGGCTGATCTATCCCATGCACAATTCGGCGACGCAGGGCCTGCATCTGGCGATCGATCTGGGCGGCCGCACAAGGCTGGGGCCGGATGCGGAGTGGCTGCCGGAAGGCGCGAAGCCGCCGTTCGACTATGAGGTGGACCCTGAGCGGGCGGAGCATTTCTATCGCGAGGTTCGCCGCTACTGGCCGGGGCTCAAGGATGGCGCGCTGTCGCCTGACTATTCCGGTGTGCGGCCGAAGATTGTTGGGAAGGGGCAGCCATCGGCTGACTTCCTCATCGATGGACCGGAGGCGCATGGCGTTGAAGGTCTGGTGAACCTGATCGGGATCGAGAGCCCGGGGCTTACGTCTTCGCTGGCGATCGGCGAGATGGTCGCGGGGATGGTGTGTTGATGAGACAGATCACAGCTCGCTTCCCAGTCACCGGACAAGGTGTGATCATTCAGGTTGAAGGCTTGACGAACGAGCCCGTGAGCCGCGCCGTAGCTAAGATTGCGCGACCAGATGGATCAATCCTTCAAGTGATTGCTGATCGTATGCTTCTTCAACGGCATGATGGCCTCGCGCCGGAAAGCGACGTCTTCATGCTGGCCCATGTCGATGTCTCGGACGCGCCGGAAGGCAGCATGTTCGAGATCGTCGCGCTTGCAGAAATCGTTAGAGGAAAACCGCTTGCCTCCGAATGACCTCGATTGCGCGACAAACGGATACAGTTGCGAGACAATCCAGATGCGTCTGTTCTGCAGTGATGGGGGCGAGTGGGCTCGTCCCCCCAACTGTGGGCCCAATCCCTGAAAAGCGTCGGTCGCCCGACGCTTTTCTTGTTTCTGGAAGTGTCGCGCGTGTGTTGCCGGCGGCTATTTAACCGGCAGCCAGAACCATTCGCCGGACTGCGATTCCTTGCCGTCCACGATCTTTGTCGCGACGTTGTGGATGCCGCCATCGGGCGTGGATTCGATGCTGAAGCTTCCGGTCCCGTCAGCGAACTTGATCTTGTTCGGCTCAAGGAGAACGATCGGGCGGAAGGTCCAGTTGGTGAGGCCCTTCGTGGTGTTCGCAACCTTCAGGCCGTAGACGCCCTGTTCGTTGGGGCCGATGACAAAGAACTCTGCGAGGCCGCCGCCCGACGCAGAGGCGACCGCGCCGCTGATGAGGCCGCCGGAAATGCCTGTCCAGGTTTCGTAGGATTTCGTGCCGCTGCGATCGATGTAGCGCGTGCCGGCGAGCCAGCCGAGCTTCTCGAAGCCTTTGGGTGGCTGGGCCTTAGCAGCGGCAGGGGCGGGCGTCGGCGTTTGCGCAAGCGCGGGCGCGGCCATCGTGCCGACGAGAACGGAAGAGAGAAGAGCGCAGGCGAGCTTGTTCATGTGAGCGTTTCCCTGAACGCCGGTTGCTCCGGCAGTATTTTGCCGGAGGCTAGTCTCGCGGTCGGGAACAGACAAGGCGTCGACGGACGCACGGCGCAGGGCCGGGAGAGTGGTAGTGGGACCCGGAATCGAACCGGGGACCTCAGGATTATGAGTCCTGCGCTCTAACCGGCTGAGCTATCCCACCAAGGTTGAGGCGCAGGGATATACGCGCCACGCCGGGCGAGCGCAAGGCTGACGCGCGGAGCCATTTTTGCCCACGATTTCATGGGGTTTTGCGAGGGGGCGTCAGGCGAACAGGCAGTCGGCCCGGATTGCTCCGGGCCGATTTCTGTTCGATCGGGCAGATTACTTCGCGAGATATTT
>CALMWO010000103.1 GCA_937873805.1 uncultured Hyphomonadaceae bacterium | reverse complement strand
GCCCGCGAGCACGGCCAGCGACACGGCGATCAACGCCATCGCCCGTGCGCCCGTCTGGGCCCGCGGGGCCTTCAGCGTGTGCGCGTTCTCCGACAGGGCCTCGATCCCGGTATAGGTGCCGGCCCCTGCCGCATACGCGGTCGCGATCACGGCAATCAGCGTCCACAGCCCGCCCTCGGATCTCACGGCATTGACGTGCTCCTCGGCATTCACGACCGCCGCCACCAGCTCGTCGCTGCGCGCATACAGGCCAAAGCCGATCAGCAGCACATGGATGATCAGAAACCCGAACACGATCGGGGCCAGAACCATCACCGATTCCTTGATCCCTCTCAGGTTCAGGAACAGCAGCAGGCCCAGCCCGCCCGCCACCGCGAACGGCTTGTACTGCAGCCATTCCAGCGGAAAGAGGTTGAACATCGCGTCCGACGCCGCCGCGACCGAAATCGCGATGGTGAGCGAATAATCGACAATCAGCGCCGAGCCGGACAGCAGCCCCGCATACGGGTGAACCAGCTTGGTTGCAGCCTTGTAGCCGCCGCCCCCGTTCGGGAAGAGCCGGATGATCTGCACATAGGCCAGCGAGATAACCACCACGGTCAGCGCCGTGATCACCGCCAGCCACAGCACCAGCGGCTCATGCCCTGACAGGTGCAGCGCCTTGTAAGCCTCCTCTGGGCCGTAGTTGGCCGAAGACAGGCTGTCCGCCCCGACACCCGCCCAGGCAAGCACGGCGACCAGCGCGGCGTGCCGCCAGGTTTCCGAACTCATCGGATCCTTGAGCTTCTTCTTGCTGCGAGCCTTGTCGAAAAGCGCCATGGATCAGCTGGCCTCGGTCAACATCCGGTCACTACCCGTTGGGCGGGCAGGGGGTCCGGCGAGCAGATTCGCTCCGGGGCAGTCTGCTTTCGTGGGTGTCGCGGTGGTCATGGTTCGAGCGATGCGGTCCGCTACGGTCCTGTCCGGGCCTTTCGACAGCCCCTGCGACGGCGCCCCTCTGGGCGCGGGCGGACAATCCTCCCGCCCGCCGCCTGACGCAAGCTCCGGAAGCCAGAAAATCCTCTGGAATTTGAAGGGCGCCTATGCCTCGCCCGTGCCTGTCCGGGACATATTCCCCCGTGGAGCAGCCCCGGTTTGACGCGGCGCGGCGAACCCGCCATACGAGCCCGCAAAACCTCCCCCAAAAGACGACCCGCGACCGATGCTGCAGATCAACGACCTCACATTCCGAATTGACGGCCGGGCGCTGTTTGATGCGGCTTCCGCGCAGATCGCTGACGGCTGGAAAGTCGGCCTCGTCGGCCGCAACGGCACGGGCAAGTCGACCCTGCTGCGCATTATCCGGGAAGAGCTCGCCAAGGGCGAGGGCAATGGCGACGGGACCGTCCGCATCAATCGCGGCGCCAAGATGGGCTACGTCCTTCAGGAAGTCCCCGCCAACGACACCACGCTGCTGGATGTCGTGCTCGAAGCCGATATCGAACGCGCCGCCCTGATGCGGGAATCCGACACCTGCGAAGACCCGGATCGCATCGGCGAGATTCACGAACGCCTGGCCGATATCGATGCCTGGTCGGGCGAGGCCCGCGCCGCCGAAATCCTCGTCGGCCTTGGCTTCACCCAGAACGATCTTTCACGCGCCTGCAAGGAATTCTCGGGCGGCTGGCGCATGCGCGCGGCGCTCGGCGGCGTGTTGTTCGCCCAGCCCGAATTGCTGCTGCTCGACGAACCGACCAACTATCTCGATCTCGAAGGCGCCGCCTGGCTCGAAGTCTATCTGCGCAAGTATCCGCACACCGTCGTCATCGTCAGCCACGACCGCGACCTCTTGAACCGCTCCGTCACGCACATCCTCGCGGTCGAGAACACCAAGCTGGTGCTCAGCGCCGGCGGTTATGACACCTACCTGCAGCGCCGCGCGGAACGCACGCAGCACCTTGCGGCGCAGAAGGAAAAGCAGGACGTCCAGCGCGCCCACATGCAGTCCTTCATCGACCGCTTCAAGGCCAAGGCGTCCAAGGCCGCCCAGGCGCAGAGCCGCATGAAGATGCTGGAGAAGATGACGGTCATCACGGTGCCGCTGGCCGAGCGCACCGTCCCGTTCAAGTTCTACGAGGTCGAAGAACTCGCATCCCCCATTCTCGAACTCGACAAGGTCGATATGGGCTATGCGCCGGGCAAGCCCGTGCTCGACCGTGTCAGCCTGCGTCTGGATTTCGACGACCGTATCGCCATCGTCGGCGCCAACGGGCAGGGCAAGACCACGCTGGTGAAGTCAATCGCGCAGAAACTGCCTCTGCTGCAGGGCGTCCGCCGCGCCTCGAAGAACCTGCGCATCGGCTATTTCAGCCAGGATCAGCTGGACGAACTCCGCGCCGGCGAGACCGTGCTCGACCACGTGAAGGATCTGATCCCGAACGCCGGTCAGGCTCAGGTGCGGGCGCTCGCGGCGCAGTTCGGCTTCGGCCATGAGAAGTGCGAAACCAAGGTCGACAAGCTCTCAGGCGGCGAGAAGGTGCGCCTGCTGATGGGTCTCACCACCTACAAGAAGCCGCACATCCTCATCCTCGACGAACCGACGTCCCACTTGGACATCGATAGCCGCGAGGCGTTGATCTATGCGTTGAACGAGTTCAACGGCGCCGTGCTGGTCATTACCCACGACACCTATCTGGCGGAAGCGACAGCGGATCGCCTGTGGCTGGTCAACCAGGGCAAGGCCAATCCGTACAACGGCGACCTCGCTGACTATAAGGCGCTTGTTCTCGCCGCTGACCGTCCCGACAGCGACAAGCAGCACGCAGTCGCGCGCGCCGAAATCGCCGCCGCGGCCGAGAAAGCCGACAAGTCGAAATCATCGGCGCCAAAGGCGTCTTCTCCGAAGGCCACCTTCAAGCAGAAGCACCGTCTGGAAACCGCCGAGAAGGAAGTCGAGAAGGCGCGCACCGCACTCGAGATTCTTGATCGTGATCTGGGCGATCCCGACGCGTTCACGCACAAGGCCGACGCCGAAGCCAAACTGAAAGGCCGCGCCAAGCTGCAAGCGCAACTCGACGCGGCCGAAGCCGAATGGCTTGAAGCGTTGGAAGCGATCGAAGGTCAGGCCTAGCGATCACGCCGTAGTCCTGAGGCGAGCCGGGAATGCTGGCCGGTTTTCGGCGATCCAACAACCGTGGCCAGCAATAAAGGGCGTCATCCTCGGGCTTGACCCGAGGATCCTTCTTTTGTGCGTCGTGGACAACGCGAACAGCAGCGGTGAAGCAAGATCCTCGGGTCAAGCCCGAGGATGACGCCAATCTGGAATGTCGAATTTTGCCGCGTCCGTCGAAGGACGAGGGCGTAAGCCCAGACCTCAGCGATCAGACCTGTCCACCACCACCGCCGCCTCCGCCCCCACCGCCGCCGCCGCGGCTCTGGGTCCGGCGCAGCATCTGGTTATGGCCGCCGCCAAAATTGCCTTTGCCGCCTTTGACCTGCTTCG
>CALMWO010000102.1 GCA_937873805.1 uncultured Hyphomonadaceae bacterium | reverse complement strand
GTGCTCGGAAAGCAGGGGCTGTGCTTCGTCTCGCGTATCCGCGAGGCCGACATGCGGCCGCCGCGCCGTGTCATCCCACAGCCACACGCCGCCAGCCGATGGCGAGCCGCCGATACGGAAGCGCGCAACGCGATTGAGCGCCGCCGCCGGAATGGCAAACAGCGCATCCGCCGTCGTCGATCCGCCTTCGAACGCAATACGCGTCGACGCGATCGACGCGCCTTCAGCCGTCTCCGCGATGACGTCAGCCGTCACGCCCGGCAGCGTGTTGGCGCGCACAACCGAAACCCGGGCGCCTTCTGCTGACGAATCTGCCGAGGTGATCGCGAACGCATTCTTCGGTCGCGTAACGCGAACCTCGGTTGCCGCCTTCGCGCTCAGCCCGCGTGCAAACGCATCGCTGTCATCATTGTTGAAACCATCCGTCGCCCAGACGATGCGGCCCGGCTTCAGCCCCGTCTCATCCAGCTTCTTCAGCGCCGCCATCCGATCCGGCAGCCATGCGGCAGGCCGCGTATTCCGCAGGAGCTGTCGCGCCGTCTCGGCATCCAGCACTTCGGAAGGGTCGCGCGTCACTTCGTGCGGTGCGGTGAACATCACATGGATGCTGCCGCCGTCCTGTGATGTTTCGTCGACTGCAGACGTCGCCGTCCGAACCACATCACGCCAACGCTCGGCGCTGGTCCAGCCATCGTCCACCACGATCAGTGTGCCGCCGCTCGTATTGATCTGCGCGTTCGGCGCCCAGGTCGGCCGCGCAAAGCCAAGGATCGCCAGCGCCAGCGCAATCATCCGCAACAGCAGCAGCCACCACGGCGTCCGCGCCGGCGTCTCTTCATCCGGCTTCAGGTCATCCAGCAACGCCAGCGAGGGCAGGGCGAAGCGCTTCGGCTCCGGCGGCGTCGCGCGCAGCAACAGCCACAGCAGCGGCAACGCCAGCAGGCCAAGCAGCGCCCACGGTTGCAGAAAGAGGAAGGGGCCCAGACTCACGCTGCAGCCCCGCTGACGGTAAAGCCGTAGGCGAGCTTGCCCAGCGGCGTCCGTACTTCTTCGCTCGTCACATGCGTGACAAAGCGCCATCCAAGTTCGCCGGCCAGCGCCAGCATGTCCGCGCGCCGCTTCTCGAACTTGTCGAGATAGCCGTCGCGGATCGATTCAGCACGGCCGATCAGCCGCTCGCGGTCCTGTCCCGGCCGGAAGAACCGCACCCGGCCATTGAACGGATAGGCTTCCTCGATCGGATCGCACACCTGCAGCAGCACGCCATCCCGGCACTTGGCCGCCACCGGCGTCAGCCGCGCACGCCACTCGTCCAGCGACGAATAGAAATCGCTGCACACCACCACCGCAGCCGTATCGCGCGGCGGCTTGGGGAAGGGCGTATCCGGCTTGAAATTGCGAACATCCTCGCCAACCCGCGATGGCGCCCGCGCACCCGAAACCGCGCCCCGTCCGCCGCCCAGCGCGCCACACCGCTCGCCTGAACGCGACAACGCTCCCGCCAGCGCCATCGACAGCAATAGCGCCCGATCCGCCTTGAACGGGATCGTTACGCCGCTCGACCAGTTGAAGCCCGACGAAGGATCAACCCAGAACAGGAAAGTCCGCGCCGTCTCCAGCTCGGTCTCCCGCACGAACAGATGCTCCTCGCGCGCCGACCTGCGCCAGTCCACGCGATCGGCCCCGTCTTCAGACGTATGCCGGCGATACTGCCAGAAGTTCTCGCCGGTGCCCGACTTGCGCCGCCCCGCCGATCCCATATGCGCAGCGCTGGCCGCCCGCGCACGCGTGGTCAGCGTGCCCAGATCGCCCGCAAGCGCGGACGCTTCGGCCTTCAGTTGACTAAGTGGCGCCTGTGGCACGGGGGAGGTCCTTGGGCGTTAGGCGGCTTTGGAAGCGAGTTCCTGAATCAGCGACGAAAGCGTTCCACCCTGTCCCGTGGGATCGTAAGCCAGCGCCATGCGGTGACCCAGCGCCGGTTCGGCCAGCGCCTCGATATCATCCAGCGACGGCGCAAGGCGTCCACGCAGCAGCGCACGCGAACGCGCCGCCAGCATCAGCGCCTGACCAGCACGCGGGCTCGGACCCCAGTCCACACGCTTCTTCACCTGCGGATGATCCGACTGCTCCGGCCGCGCCGAACGCACCAGCCGCAGGATCGCCTCGAGCACCGTCTCCGGCACCGGCATCCGCCGCACGAGGTTCTGCAACCCGATCAGCTTCTCTGCATTCAGGATCGGATTGACCGTCTGGTCGCCCATGCCCGTCGTCTCGACGAGAATGCGCCGCTCGGTCTCATTGTCCGGGTACGTCACATCCACCTTCAGCAGGAAGCGATCCAGCTGCGCTTCGGGCAGCGGATACGTGCCTTCCTGTTCGATCGGGTTCTGCGTCGCCAGCACGTGGAACGGTTTGGGCAGGTCATAGCTTGCCCCCGCCACCGTCACATGCCGCTCCTGCATCGCCTGCAGCAGCGCCGACTGCGTCCGCGGCGAAGCACGGTTGATCTCGTCGGCCATCAGCAGGGACGTGAAGATCGGGCCCTTCACGAACCGGAATGACCGGCCCGAGGCGCTCTCGTCCAGGATCTCCGAACCCAGAATGTCGGACGGCATAAGGTCAGGCGTGAACTGCACCCGGCCCCAGTCGAGCCCCAGCGCCCGCGCTGTGGTCTCCACCAGCTTGGTCTTGGCAAGGCCCGGCGCGCCGATCAGCAGGGCGTGTCCGCCCGCCAGGATCGTCGCCAGCACAAGTTCGACCACGCGTTCCTGACCGAACACGACCTTGCCGATCTCTGCGCGCACTTGCGCCAGCAGTTGAACGGCGGCGTCCGCGTCCTTCACAATGTCGGCTGATGGAGCGGTGGCGATAGCGGCTTCACTCATGCTGCGCATTTACCTATGTCTGAGGCCAACCCGAACGCCGAGCCGCCTATGTCGAACGCGATAACTCCGAAAACCCATAACCCTGACGCTATGGCGCTCTCGGACCTCATAGCCACCTTGCAGTCGGAAGCGGGTTTGGAAAAGCCCCGTTCCCTGCCTCCCGTAGATTTGTGGAACCCGGCCAACTGCGGCGACATCGGCCTTGAGATCCGTCGGGACGGATCCTGGTGGCAGAACGGGGTGCGATTCAGCAGAGACAAGCTTGTGCGCCTGTTTTCAACGATACTCAGGAAGGATTCCGACGGATACTGGCTGGTCACCCCTCACGAAAAAGTGGTGGTGAAAGTCGAAGACGCCCCATTCATGGGCGTTCGCGCGGACCGGCATGAATCGAACGGACATCAGGTGATAGTGGTTACGACCAATGTGGGCGATGTC
>CALMWO010000101.1 GCA_937873805.1 uncultured Hyphomonadaceae bacterium | reverse complement strand
GCTGCGCTCTTTCAGCGCCATCGAGATGCCCCCGAGCGTGCCGCCTGATCCAACCGAGCAGATAAAACCGTCCAGCTTGCCATCGGTCTGTTCCCAGATCTCCGGTCCGGTTGCCTCATAGTGCGCGTTCCGGTTGGCGACGTTGTCGAACTGGTTGGCCCAGATGGCCCCCTTGGGCTCCGTCTTCGCCATCTCTTCGGCGAGGCGCTGGGAATACTTCACATAGTGATTGGGGTTGGCGTAGGGGACCGCGTCCACCTCAACCAGCTTGGCGCCGAGAGAGCGCACGGCATCCTTCTTTTCCTGGCTCTGGGTGCGCGGCATCACGATCACGGTCCGGTAACCCAGCGCGTTGCCCACGACGGCCAGGCCAATACCCGTATTGCCCGCGGTGCCTTCGACGATCACGCCGCCGGGCTGCAGCCTGCCGGATTTCTCGGCGTCGCGGATCATGCCGAGCGCCGCGCGATCCTTCACCGACTGGCCGGGGTTCAGGAATTCGGCCTTCCCATAGATATTGGCGCCGGTCAGCTCGGAGGCTTTCCTCAGCTTGATCAGCGGGGTCCGGCCGATCGCTTCGATGACATTGCCATAGGTCCGCATGAAAGCCCCTTGGCGCAGCCGTCCCGGGCCGGGCGGGTCTGCGCGCCCTATGACCTAGGGAGATTGTCGGGCGCGATCAACCTGGTTGCCCCATGATCCGAAGGGGTTTGCCCTGCGTATCGAGGCCATTCGGCTTTACGGGCCCCCGATGAGCTCTCACGACAACGCGTATTCCGCCTTTATGCTTGATTACGCAGCGGGAGTTCTCCCGCCCGCGGAAAGGCTGGTGGCCGACCTCCACCGGGTGCTGTCACCCGCTGGGGCCTTGAACGCCCAGCTACTGGAGTCGGTTGGCGGGCTCATGCTGGAAGAGGCCACGCCGCAAGCGGTCAATCCCCAGCCCCATCTGGGCGCGCAGGACGCCATTGGCGCAGCCTCGAGTCGTCTCGATCCCTACCTCAAGCGCGACCTCATCGCGCTTAAATGGCGCAAAAGCATTTTCGGGGTGAAGACCCTTAAAACCAATACGCCCATGGCGAGCCTGCTGCGGCTTGATCCAGGCGAGCGCGCGCCCGGTCACTCCCACGGGCGGCGCGACGTCACTGTCGTCCTGCGCGGCAGCTATGCCGACGAGTTCGGCGTCTATGAGCGCGGCGATCTCGCTTTCGCGGAGCCTGGCATGAAGCACCAGCCGCGCGCGGTTGGCGGCGAGACCTGCGTTTGCCTGGTGGCGGAGGAAGCCGGCCGGCCTCTACTTGGATTTTTCGGACTGTTCGGGGTGGGCGTCAAAAAGCAGAAGGACGCCGCCTGATGCGTTTCACCTTACTGATCTTCGCAGCGGCCGCGCTGGCTTTTGGCGCTGTGCCTGCCAGTGCTCAACCCTGGCAGCCCGCGAATGGCGACAAGCTGGAATTCGACGTCCTGCGTGATGGCGGAGAGTTCGGCACGCATCTCGTGAAATTCACGCGCGATGGCGACTCGCTCACCGTGAAAACGGATGTCGCTCTAAAGGTCGCCTTCGGTCCGCTCACGCTGTTCGACTACGCGCATGACGTCACCGAACGTTATAGCGCCGGAAAGCTGGTCTGGGTCGGTTCGCGCACGAAGAACGAAGGCAAGTGGAAGACGCTCTCGGCGCAGCCCACGGAAGGCGGCCTCGACGTGAAGGGCGCGAAGTTCAAAGGCATTCTCTCCGGCATCGTCATCCCTTCGACGCACTGGAACCGCGATGAGATGCAGCAGTCAAAAATGTTCTCGACTGAAACGGGCGAGATGCTGCCGATCAAGGTGAAGGACCTCGGCATGGAGACGGTGAAGGCTGGCGGCAAGATGATCGAAGCGCAGCGCTTTGACGTCGACTCGGAAATCGACGCCAGCTTCTGGTACGACAACGCCGGCCGTTGGGTGAAATGCGCTTTCGAGACACAGGGCTCGAAGATCGAATATGTCCTACGCGCCTTGTCCAGCTAACCGGAGCGCCGCCTCCGTTCAGCCCGATTTTGGAACTGCGTCTGGCCCGTTACGTCGCGGTCATGCGCGGAACGGTCTTGTATCAGCACGCGTTGCCTCCCCGAGCGATTGAAGCCCTTCGGCTGGCTCCAGTCAGTTTCTCGAAAGCGTCCGTACGTCCGGATGCAGGAAAGCAAGGAGTGTCCAATGCCGATCAACAACCCCTCGAAGAAGATCGCGACGATTGCGGCCGCGCTTGGCGCGGCCATGCTTGCAACAGCGCCTGCCCATGCCGCAGGCGTGAAAGTCGGAACGCTTACATGCGATGTCGAAGCAGGGTGGGGCTATGTGCTCGGCTCCCAGAAAGACCTCGCCTGCGTGTTCAAATCAGCGACCAACGGAACCGTCGCGAAATACACTGGGGATGTCACCAAGCTCGGCATCGATATCGGCTACACCAACGCTGGCGTGCTGATCTGGACGGTCGTCGCTCCGTCCAAGGACATGCAGGCCGACGCGCTTGAAGGCGCCTATGGTGGCGCGACGGTCGGCGCGACGGCTGTTGTTGGTGGCAATATCAACCTGCTGGTCGGCGGCCTCGACAAGTCGATCACGCTTCAGCCGCTGAGTGTCGAAGGCAATAGCGGCGTCTCCATCACGGCCGCAGTCGGCGCGATGCAGCTGCGTCACGAAAAGACCTAAAGCTGATCGATAGATGAGTGCGTGTGTGCGGCGGTGCAATCCGCCGCACATTTGCTTTGAACCGGTCAGTCCGACGCGAGCTTCAAGCCGATGATCCCCGCGAGGATCAGCAATACCGATCCCACGCGCATCACCGTGGCCGCTTCTCCAAGGATGAAAATCCCGACCGCGAACGCGCCCGCAGCGCCGATGCCGGTCCACACCGCATAGGCTGTGCCCAGCGGCAGTTCCTTCATCGCCAGCGACAGGAGCCAGAAGCTGATGATCATGGCGACGATGGTGGCGATGGATTCGACAGGCTTGGTGAAGCCGTTCGACGTTTTCATGAAGTAGGCCCAGACAACTTCAAGCAGTCCGGCGATACCAAGGAATACCCAGGCCATGATGGCCCTCCTTCAAAAGGTCGGGCCGTCCCGTATGAATGCCCGTTATTGGGTCGAGGTCGTCCTCGTTCCGGCGATTTGGGACAGCCGCCGGCAAAGGTCAACACTGGCGCGCCGATAGCCGCGCGCTTGCGTTCCCCACGCGCCAGCCTATGCCATGATCCATGGCTGAATGGAGCGACCAGGCGATATCGCTGGGGCTGAGGCGCTACGGTGAAACCGGGGCGATCCTCGAAGTCTTCGCGCGTGAACAGGGCCGCCGGCGTGGCATGGTCTATGGCGGCGCCAGCCAGAAGAAGCGCGCGCCCATGCAGCCGGGCAATACACTGTCGGTAACGTGGAAGGCGCGGGCCGACGACAGCCTCGGCTTCTTCACCGCCGAAACGGAAAGCGAGCGCGCCGCCGTCCATATGGCCGATGGCGAAGCGCTGGCGGGGCTTTCCGCTCTGGCCGAACTTCTTTCGGCTGCGCTTCCGGAAGGCGAAGCAAAGCCCGCGCTTTATGACGCCGCCGAAACATTGCTCGACCTGCTCGACAACAATGATGTCTGGCCCGCGCTGTTCGTGCGCTGGGAGCTCGGTCTGCTGCAGATGCTGGGCTACGGCCTCGACCTTTCAAGCTGCGCCGTGTCTGGCAGCAATGACGGTCTGACCCATGTGAGCCCCAAATCGGGCCGTGCGGTGCGCGGATCGGAA
>CALMWO010000100.1 GCA_937873805.1 uncultured Hyphomonadaceae bacterium | reverse complement strand
TGGATGCGGCTCGGCACGAGGAAGTCGCGCGCGCCTTCCGGCGAGGACGCGGTCAGGATCGGCGTCGAATATTCCGTGAAGCCGGTATCCGCCATGCGGCGACGCATGGAAGCAATGACCTTTGTGCGGGTCACGATGTTGGCGTGCAGCGTCTCGCGGCGCAGGTCGAGAAAGCGGTACTTCAGGCGGACGTCTTCCGGGTATTCCGGCTCGGCGAACACCGGCAGCGGCAGCTCCTCGGCCACTTCGGACAGAACGACGAGGTCCTTCACTTTGAGGTCGATTTCGCCGGTCGCCAGGGTCGCGTTCACGGTCCCGGGGTCGCGCGCGACGACGTCGCCCGTCAGGGAGATGACGGACTCGACCCGGATCCTCTCCAGGCGCGCGAAATGCGGGTTGGAGGGCGTTACGACGCACTGCGTGATGCCGTAATGGTCCCGCAGATCGATGAACAGGAGGCCGCCGAGGTCCCGTTTACGGTGAACCCAGCCTGCAATGCGGACGGCATTCCCCACGTCGCTCGCGCGCAGCTGGCCGCAGTTATGCGTCCTGTATGCATGCATGGGGGCAAAACTCCTGCATTTCCCGCCAAAAACGGGGGATTCGGCTTGATAGATCGGGCGGACAAGCGCATGTCGCCGTCGAGCTTGTCAATATCGGCTGACGGTCGATTCGGGAGCCTGAGATTTTGAACGACGACGAGACCGGCGAGATCCGGCTGATCACCGATACCCAAGCGCTGGTTGCCGCCTGCGAAAGACTGTCTGACGGCGATTTTCTGGCTGTCGATACCGAGTTCCACCGCGAAACCACCTACTGGCCGCAGGTCTGCCTGATCCAGGTGGCGAACGCCGACTATGACGTGCTGGTCGATCCGCTGGCCAACGGCCTGGACCTGTCGCCCCTGCTGAAGCTGCTGGCCGACACCTCCAAGGTGAAGGTGTTCCATGCGGCACGGCAGGATCTCGAGATCTTCACCCGCCTGATCGGGCACACGCCCGCCCCCATTTTCGACACGCAGATCGCGGCGATGGCCTGCGGGCTGGGCGACTCCATCAGCTACGAGAACCTCGTCAGCCGTGTCCTCAAGGGAACGGTCGACAAGTCGTCCCAGTTCACCGACTGGGCGCGCCGCCCCCTCTCCGAGAAACAGCTGCGCTATGCGCGTGGGGACGTGGTCTACCTGCGCAAGATCTATCGCATCCTCAGCGACAAGCTGGCGAAACAGAACCGCACGGACTGGATTGCCGACGAGCATGACGCGCTCTTGGACCCCGAGATCTACGCGTTCGACCCAGAGACCGCCTGGAAACGCCAGAAGATCCGGAAGTACAAGAGCGACTATCTCGCCGTGCTTGCCAACGTGTCGGCATGGCGCGAGCGCGTGGCGCAGGAAACCGACAAGCCGCGTGGCCGCATCCTGAAGGATGACGCGATCCAGGAGATCGCCCAACAGAAGCCACGTACAGCCGATGCGCTCGAACGCATGCGCGCAGTGCCGAATGGCTTTGCGAAATCGCGGCACGGACAAGGCCTGATCCACGCGATCAACCAGGCGCTGGACGATCCGGACAAATACGCACCGGACGTCGAGCGACCGGAGTCAGCGGGCCCACCTCCCGGCGCCGTCGGCGAGTTGCTCAAGGTTTTGCTGAAGCAGGTGTCGGATGATGCGGGCGTGGCAACGCGGCTGATCGCGAACGCCGCCGATCTCGAGAAGCTGGCGCGAGAAGACAATCCGGATATCGCGGCCCTTAAAGGCTGGCGCCGCGAAGTGTTCGGCGAAATGGCGCTGCGGCTGAAGAGCGGCAAGGTCGCACTGGCGGCCTCACCGAAAGGCGTGAAGATCGTCGAGGTCTAGCCTCTACGACGTCAGCGCATAATCCATATCGAGTTCGTCGGCGGCTTGTTCGAGCCTGCGCTCGACGGATTCCGACACCAGCGCGCGGTAGGGCGCGGCGACTTTCAGAGACAGCGTATCGCCATCGCAAGTCAGGCGGGCGTGCTTCAGCAAGTCAGCGGAACGGCCGGAGAAGTCGGCGGCGAGCCGCATGAGCGCGCCGAGCGCTCTCGCCTTTCCGGCAGTATGAACGTCGAGCAGTTTCTCACTGACATCGTTGCGAACGCCCTTCTTGAAGCGCGAGGCAACGGCCAGCGCGAGTGCGGCGCGATCACGGTGGCTGAGACCCGGCAACGGCGCGCGGGAAACAAGATCAAAAGCCAGATCGGCACGGTGGTCAGGGTGCAGCAGAGCGCCAATGTCCACGAGACGGCAGGCGGCGGAGCTGAGACGCGCATTGAGCGTGTAGGGCGCGGCCTCGCTTGCCCACTCTGCCAGCGCACGGCCAAACTCGGCGGCTTGCTCGTCGGCGATAAGCGCCTCGATGCCCGCGTCCAGCGGATCTTCCGTCCGTTCGGCGTCGTCCAGGCTATCGAAGATGATGCCTTCGCGGACGCCGTAGGACGAGATCATCACGCTCTTGAACTTGCCGATATCAAGGACCGTCTTCAGGACCGCCGCGGCGTAGGGAATGGTAACCGCGCGACGCTTGGTGACTTCGAGCAGCAGCTCAACATGCTTCTTGCCGCCAAGGATCTCGCCAAGAAGCTTGGAGAGCTCCCCCGCATCCATCTCGTAGTTCTGAAGCATGTGAAGCGGCGCGCGCGTCAATTCCATATGCAGCGTACCGATCGCCCGCCACGCTCCGCCAACCGCGAAGAACGTGTCGCCAGATTTCTTCAGCTCAGGCGCGCTCCCGAGAACATCTTTCACTCGGGCGAGAATTTTGTCCTCGTTGAACGCCCCGCCAGAGTCGAGCGCCAGCGGCCCAAGGGGATAGGTCGAACCGCCTTCGTATCTGCCGTTGATCAGGCGCGCGAGTTCAAGGCTCGAGCCGCCCAGATCTCCCGCGATACCATCAACACCCGGCGTGCCTGCAAGGACACCTTCGGCAGCAAAGCGGGCTTCGTCATTGCCCGAAAGAACCCGAAGCGTGATGCCGGTTTCCTTCTTCACCCGGTCGGCAAACTCCTTGCCGTCGCTGGCTTCGCGTACGGCTGCCGTAGCGAACGGAAACAGGGCTTCGACCTTCTGGGCGCGCGTTATCGATGCGAAGCGCGCGAGAGCCGCAACCGCAACCTCAACACCATCCCTGTTCAGCTTGCCCGTGGACGCGAGCCCCCGGCCAAGACCGGCGAGCACCTTCTCGTTGAAGCGCGGCTGCATGGCGCGGCCACGAACATCGTAAACCACGAGACGCACAGAATTCGAGCCGACATCCATCACGCCGATCCGCTTCCAGCGAGCGGGCTTTCCGCTCGTTCGGGAACGGGTTGATGAGGTTGCCGTCATACGCTGGCCTCTGGTCCATCACTGGCCCGAGGCGCACCCTTTGCCGGGATCAGCCCCTTGCCTTGAGCTGCGGCGGGGTGGTCAGCCGCAGCGCACTGCCCCGGCCTGACAGGCTGGGGTTTTCGAGGAAGTAGTCGTGCGCCGAGAAGGGCTGGCGGCCCTTGGTCGGCGCGTTACGCACATAGCGTCCATCGGGGCGCAACGTCCAGCTTTGTGCGCGATCGTTGAGATCGTTG
>CALMWO010000099.1 GCA_937873805.1 uncultured Hyphomonadaceae bacterium | reverse complement strand
ACTTCACGCTTCGCAGTGAGTTTCGAGGCGGCGGCGTCGTAAGCTGCGCGCGCCCTTGCTTCGGCTTCGAGCGTCATGGCGAGCGCGCCATCAGAATGCTCAATCTCGTCCAACTGCATGCGCAGGCGGCGACGCAGAGGCGCAAGCTGATCGGGATCGACATCGTGCTTGCGTGCGGCGGCGCGCAACGCAAACCACCGCGTCTCGGACGCTTCCAGCGCGGCTGGCGAGAACTCACAGGCGCTTGCGGCGCTATCCAGCGCAGAGCGTGCTTCGCCCGCTTCGATCAGGGCGCGCTCCAGGCTCTCGCAGGCAGCACGCATACGCACCGCAAGCTCCGACGATGCGCCATCGCCAGTAAGCCCCGGCGCGGACAGCGCACGCGAGACGGCGCGCCCGGCGTTGGAAAGCGCGCCTTCGACATTTGCCTTGGCAAGAATATGCGCCGCGGATTCCAGCGCTTCGGCAACACGTTCGCCCGCCTGCATTGTCGCGCGGCTGAGAGCAAGCACCTGTGTTTCGCCTTCGTGCGGGTTGAGCGCATCGAGTTCTTCGAGGGCGTGAGACAGCCAGTTCCGTTCAGATGCAGCGCGGGCGATACGCGCTTCGAGCGCCCCGCGCGCTTCCTCGGCGCAGCGTAGCGCCGTCCATGCGCGGCCGGTCTCAGCCAGCAACGGTTCGGATTTCGCCCATGCGTCGAGCAGGACGCGGTGACGCGCGGGATTGAGCAGCCCCAAACTCTCGTGCTGGCCGTGGATATCAGCGAGCAGCGCGCCTGCTTCCTCCAGCAGGCTGGCGCTGACGGGGCGGTCATTCAGGAAGGCGCGCGCAGGCCCGCCCTTTCGCACGACGCGGCGGAATACGAGCGGCTCATCGTGCAGCTCCTCAAGGCCGCGTGCGGATAAAAGCGCGCGAACGGGATGGTCAGGACCTGCATCGAACGCGGCGGTCACGCTCGCAGCTTCCGCGCCGGGACGGATCAGGCCCTGGCCCGCCCTCGCCCCGAGCGCAAAGCCGAAAGCGGACATCAGAATGGACTTTCCCGCCCCGGTTTCGCCCGTGAGCGCGCTGAAGCCTCCACCCAGATCAAGGTCGAGTGCTCGCACGAGAACAAAGTCCCGAATGGACAACCCAGTCAGCTTGGTTTGGCCGGTCAGCATGACCGAAGCCTTTAGCACGAAAAGAACGAACAGGGAACACTCTTTGTGGGTATCACGCTGCGGAAAGTCAGCGCGCCGTCATAACCCTTGTGAAGAAAGGGCGATAAGAGAACGCAGTCGTGATGGTGTGCGAGCGTGACGCGCGCGCAAAGAGGCGCGATAAACGGCAAAGCCGGTCGAGCCGGTCCTGGAGATCATCATGAAAAAGTTTCTCGCCGCCGCCGCTTTCGTCGCCACCGCCGCTATCGCCGCTCCCGCCTTCGCTGCGCTTGAGAAGGGCGTTGTCGCGCCTGAATTCTCCGCCAAGGGAATGCTGGCCGGCAACGAGTTCACCTTCAAGCTCTCGGACGAGCTGAAGAAGGGTCCGGTTGTGATGTACTTCTTCCCCGCCGCCTACACGAAGGGCTGTACGATCGAGACGGCCGCTTTCGCGGACAAGGCTGAAGAATTCAAGGCCGCCGGCGCGACGCTGATCGGCCTGACCGCCGGCGCCGCGATGGCGGACGGCAAGATGGTGAGCGCTTCGGACAACCTCGCCCGCCTCGCCGAGTTCTCGAAAGAACATTGCCGCGACAAGTTCCCGATCGCCGCCGTCAACGGCGACACGGTGAAAGCCTACAACGTGGTGCTCGGCGCCAGGCCGGACTGGAGCGACCGCACCTCCTACGTGATCGCGCCGGACGGAAAGATCCTGCTCGCTCACACCGACATGCAGCCGATGAGCCATATCGAGCAGACGCTCGCCACGGTAAAAGCCTACAAGGCTGCGCACGCAGAGCACGCAAATCACTAGGCTGATCGATCCTTGAAACGGCAACGGCCCCGCGATTAATCGCGGGGCCGTTTTGTTTTTAGGCTTGTCGAAGCTGGCTAGAACAGCTTCGCGATACGATCGAGCAGGTTGAAGCCTGCCTTGGCATCCGGAGCCTTTGGCAGGTCGACCCCCTGGCCCTGCATGATGGCGTAGCTGTCCGAATACCAGTCGGAGCCGGGATAGTTGGCGCCGAGAACGGCAGCGGTCTGCTGCGCCTGACCCATGAGGCCGATCGAGGTATAGGCCTCGACGAGGCGGTGCAGCGCTTCGGGAACGTGGGTGGTGGTCTGGTAGTCGGTGACCACCTTGCGGAAGCGGTTGATCGCCGCGAGGTGTTCGCCGCGTTGCAGGTAATAGCGGCCGACTTCCATTTCCTTGCCGGCCAGCTGGTCGCGAACCATGTCGGTCTTCAGTTCGGCGTCGCGGGCATAATCGGAGTCGGGGAAGCGGGCGGTCACTTCGGTGAGCGCGAGCAAGGCGAGATCCGAACGGGCCTGGTCACGGCCGACATCGATGATCTGGTCGAACTGGCAGATAGCAACGAGGTAATAGGCGTACGGCGCGCCATCGCCGCCCGGGTGGAGGGAGATGTATTCCTGGGCGGAAGCGACCGCCTTGTCGTAATCACGCGAGCGGTATTGCGCGTAGGACGACATCAGCATGGCGCGCTGGGCCCACGGCGAATACGGGTGCTGGCGCTGGACTTCGTTGAACTGCGCGGCGGCCAGATCCCAGTTGGTGCGGTCAAGGCTGCGGAGCGCTTCGTTGTAGATGCTTTCCACCGGACGCTCGACGTAGGCGACCTCTTCCCCACGGTTGCCGCCGCAGGCAGCGGCTGCAAGCGCGGCTCCGGCGGCCAGGGCCGTCCTGAAAGCGGTGGAACGCATGGGTTTCCTCACTGCGGGAACTCGAGACCGGGCACGTTCTAGACCAAGGGGTGGGGGGCGTCCAAGGCCAATAGCTGCGGCCATATGGGCCTGCCTTATAAGCCTGATTATGGCTTTATCGCAGATGGCGGCGGAACAACCGGCTTTTTCCGGCGACTTCCGCGCCAGCGAAGGACCATGAAGCCCGCGAAGATGACCAGACCGCCGAAGATCAGGACCGGAAGTATCTCGGCGATGAACCGGACGATTCCTGCAAAGGCGCCGGCGAAACTGCCTTCGAAGCCGCCAAAGGCGTCGCCGACGGGGCGCCAGACGGATTCGGACCCTGGCGGGAAGCTGGCGGTATAGCCGAGGCTGACCACCGACATGGCAACGCGCAGCTTCATCTGGGCGAGGATCGACTCGGATGAATCGATCTCCCCCTGCACGCGGGCAAACTCGCGTTCGATCTCGAGCAGGTCGCCGAGCTTGCCCGGGCGATCGCGCAGCAGCTGTTCAAGCCGGTCACGCATGGTCTTGAGCGAGCGCAGGCGGGCTTCGCTGTCGACGATGTTGACGGTGAGATCTTCCGCGCTGTCGCTGTTGCTGTCGAGCGTGGCGTTGAAGGGCTTCAGGCCATCGACCATGCCGGCGCGGAATGTGCGGACCCAGTCAGCTGACCCGCGCACCGTCATCTGGCCGTAGGACTGTTCGCCGCCCAGGCCGCTGATCGATGAGTTGACGACATAACATTTGGCGGGGCCGGCATCCTCGCACTGCTTCTTGTGCGCATCGAGCAGGCCCTGCATGCCTGTTGCCGGAACCTTGAAGCCGTAATTGTAAGTGTAGGCGATCAGGCGCTGACCGGCTGGTTGACCGCCACCGGGGCCGTTGGGATCGGGCTGGATGATCTGCCGATTGATGTCGGGTGCGCCGCCGGACGCGCTGTCCATGCTCTTGGCGTATTCAACCGGAGGCGGTGGCGGCGCCATTGGCATTGGCGCAAAAGCGGCCATGCTTTCTTCGCGGGCATAACCATCCGCGCCTGGCTGATCGCCGCCCTGACCGCATGCGGTGAGCGTCAGAGCCAGAACTGCCGCCAGTGATATGCGAACCATGTACTTCCCCGAACAGGTTACACGTGTACTCTGAACTCAGCTTCCGGGCCAAATCAAGGCATATCACCAGACGCGCGCAGACGCAGCGTTACGTCCAGGCAAAGCTTGTCGCATCCGCGAACACAGCACGAAGCAGCTGGTTGTTCAGCGCGTGTCCAGGCTGTTCGGCTTCGTAGAGGCCATCGATCTGGCCGCCTGCGAGAAACAGATCGCCGATGACATCAAGCAGCTTGTGACGGACGAATTCATCTTCGGCCTGAAGCCCACCGGGATTGAGGATCGCGTCACCCTCGACGACGATCGTGTTGTCCATCGAGGCGCCGAGACCTTTTCCCATTGCGTGAAGCTGTTCGGCCTGATGCGCGAAGCCGAAGGTGCGCGCCCACGCAACATCGCGCGCGAATGCGCCCGGCGTCATGGCGAAGCGGATTTCCTGACGCCCGATGGCTTTCGTCTTGAAGTCGATGATGACGCACATCTCAAAGCCTTTGTGTCCTTCTGGGCCCGGCGACAGACGCGCGAACTTCTCGCCATGGCGCACTTCGACAGGCTTCAGGATCCTGAGCAAGCGACGCGGAGCGCCCTGCTCTTTCACGCCGGCCTGCATGAGCAGTTCGACAAATGGCTTGGACGAGCCGTCGAGAATGGGAAGTTCCGGGCCATCGAGCTCGGCGATGATGTTATCGATGCCGAGTCCCGAGCACGCGGCGAGGAAATGCTCGACGGTCGCAACCGAGACGCCAGCCTCATTGCTCATATTGGTGCCAAGCTCGGTCGTGGTGACCTTCGTAACCAGCGCCGGGATCATCGCGTCCCGATCCGTCACGTCGCTGCGCACGAAGCATACGCCAGCGCCTTCGGCCGCCGGACGGATCGTCAGGCGCGCGGGCTTTCCAGAATGGACGCCGGCGCCCGAAAGGCTGGCCTCTTGCGCGATGGTGTGCTGCCGGTTCATGGCCCGTGAGCTAGAGCCAGATGGGCCACGGGGCAAGACAAGCGGTGTTTCGGGTTGTTGCCGTGGCGTCCCCTCTGCTAGCACCGCGCCATGGAACTGCCTCCCCGCTTGCGACAGGCCGTGGACAGCGCGCTGGAAGGCGTCGCGATCTCCGATCTCAGCGCCGCCTCAAAAGCGCTCTCCCTGCGTTATCGCAACGAGGTGCGCGATGGGCGGCTGCATATCTCGGATGCGAAGCTGGCGCTGGCTTATATCGCGACGCGGATGCCGGCGACCTATGCGGCAATCCACGCCAGCCTGACGGCGCTGGCCGAGCGCGCGCCGGATTTTGCACCACGAACCGCGCTCGATGTCGGCGCAGGCCCCGGCACGGTGCTGTGGGCGGCGGCGGCGGTCTGGCCGGACTTGCAGAGCATCACGCTGCTGGAAGCCAGCCCGGCCATCCGCGCTGTTGGCGAAAAGCTCACGGCGGCCAGCCATCTGGCGCATGTCGACTGGCGCAATTCGGATGTGACGCGCGATAGCGACCGCATGGCGCCAAGCGATCTGGTGACGCTGGCCTATGTGCTTGATGAGCTTTCACAGGATCAGCGCGACAGGCTTGTCGATCGGCTGTGGTCGCTGACGTCCGGGGTGCTTGTGATCGTCGAGCCGGGCACGACGGCGGGTTGGCGGCGCATACTGCAAGCCCGCGCACAGCTGATCGCGCGTAGTGCGAACATTCTTGCGCCCTGCCCGCACACGCTCGCCTGCCCGATCGTCGAGCCCGATTGGTGCCACTTCGCCGCGCGCGTTGCGCGCTCGCGCGTACACAGGCTGGCGAAGGAAGCCGAAGTTCCGTGGGAGGACGAGAAGTATATCTATCTCGCCGCGTCCCGCATGCAGGCGGCATCGCGCCCGGCACGCGTGCTGACGCCGCCGGAAGCCGCAAAGGGGCGCGTGCGATTGAAGCTGTGCAGGCCGGATGGCATTGCCGAAAGCCGTCTTGTAACGCGCCGCGAGGGCGACGCATTCAAGTCAGCGCGCAGAAGCGACTGGGGCGATACGTTCGGGAGCTAGACCGAGCGGCTTCTAGGCCTGACCCGAGCGGCGCAGGAAGGCCGGGATTTCGAGCTCATCATCGAAGCTCTCGTCGTCCGCGACCGGCTTGGCGGCAGGCGCGGCGGGCTCGTCAGCGGGCTTGGATTTCCAGCCGAACAGCGATGCAAACGAACGCTCCTTGCCCTGATCGGCATGAGCCTGCGGCGGTGGCGCGGGTGCAGCTTCAGGCGCCTGGGCTTCCAGGGGCGCGGGCTGCTCCGGCATCGGCGCGGGGCGCGGGCGGATGATCGGCGCGGGCGGACGCAGGTCGGACGGCGGGACGTTGGCT
Organism: uncultured Hyphomonadaceae bacterium; assembly: GCA_937873805.1. Taxonomy (GTDB): domain Bacteria; phylum Pseudomonadota; class Alphaproteobacteria; order Caulobacterales; family Hyphomonadaceae; genus UBA7672. The sequence goes on along the minus strand of CALMWO010000099.1, from coordinate 6,363 downwards.
TGCGCCGTGGAGATCGACGACGGCGCCGGCTGCGGCACAACGATCGGCGCGGGCTGCGCGGCGATACCGAGTTCGGCGGCCGGATGCGGCGCGTTCATGACGGCGGTGGTGAGGCCAGCCTGGAGTTCACGCACCGGCTGCGGCATCGGACGTACCCCGGTCATCTGTTGCAGGCCAGCGGCGACGACCGACACGCGGATCTTGCCGACCATCTTCTCGTCAAAGGTCGAGCCGAGGATGATGTGCGCGTCGACATCGACTTCGCGGCGAACCTCGTTCGCAGCTTCATCAACCTCGAACAGCGTCATGTCATAGCCGCCGGTGATGTTGATCAACACGCCCTTGGCGCCCTTCATCGACACGTCGTCGAGCAGCGGGTTGGCGATGGCGGCCTTGGCGGCTTTCAGCGCGCGGTTCTCGCCCTCGCCTTCGCCCTCGCCCATCATCGCCGAGCCCATGCCCGCCATGACGGTGCGCACGTCCGCGAAGTCCAGGTTGATCAGGCCAGGCATGACCATCAGGTCGGTGATGCCGCGGACGCCGGAATAGAGAACCCTGTCGGCCATGCCGAACGCGTCAGCAAAGGTCGTGTCCTTGTTCGCGATGCGGAACAGGTTCTGGTTCGGGATGATGAGAAGCGTGTCGACTTCATTGCGGAGGTCGATGATGCCCTTTTCCGCAACCTGCATGCGGCGCTTGCCCTCGAAGTCGAACGGCTTGGTGACCACGCCGACGGTGAGGACTTTCTGCTCTTTCGCGATGCGGGCGATTATCGGCGCGGCGCCGGTTCCGGTGCCGCCGCCCATGCCGGCAGCGATGAAGCACATGTGCGCGCCATGCAGCAGGCGCTTGATCTCGTCCGAGCTTTCCTTGGCGGCTTCCATCCCGACTTCGGGGTTGGCGCCAGCGCCGAGGCCGGAGGTGCGGCCGATGCCGAGCTGGATCTGGGTCGGGGCCTTGGAGCGCACCAGCGCCTGCGCATCCGTGTTCGCCACCACGAATTCGACGCCCTGCAGATTGGCCTCGATCATGTTGTTGACGGCGTTTCCGCCCGCGCCACCAACGCCGATCACGACTATCCGGGGTCTAAGTTCAACGGCCATAACAACCCTCGACAACCAAGTTCCCTAGCCTTCTGGCCAGAGAATTTGATGAAAGATCGGCGGTTTTGGCTAAGCGCGTCTTAAAGTCGTCGTTTGGGCTCAGAAATTTTCCTGAACCCAACCGAAAACCCGCTTCATCAGGCCAGAGCCGTGATCCATAGCGGCCCGATCGCCGCCCCCACGCGACGGGTCGGGTCCACCCATCAACTCCCACCGTAACAGCCCTGCCGCAGCGGCGAAAGCGGGTGAACTGTAAGTCTCGCCTAATCCTTTGATGTTGGCAGGTCTGGCGAGACGGACTGGTGCGCGGAAAACGTCTTCTGCCAGCTCTTGCAGGCTAGGCAGCTGCGACGATCCACCCGTGAGAACGATCCGTCTCGGCAAGGGACGGCCAGCAGCCGAAGCCTTGGACAACCGTCCGTCCATCAGTTCGAGGATTTCCTCGATCCTTGGACGCAGGACCTGGGCAATATCGGCGCGGGAACACTGGTAAGCTTCGAGGCGGCCATCGGGTCCAAGCCGGGGCGCCTCGACCATCTCCAGAGCACCAACTTCAGACAGGCCAACCGCGCCGTGGAGCGTCTTCATCCGTTCGGCAGCGGCAAAGGTCGTGCCCAATCCCTGGGCGAGGTCGGACGTGGCGCGCGACCCGCCCATGGGCAGGGTTTCGACATGCACCAGCCCGCCATCGGAGAAGGCTGCCGCAGACGTAACGCCGGCCCCGAAATCGATGACCATGGCGCCCTGCTCGGCCTCATCCTCGACCAGACAAGCAAGTCCGGCGGCAAAAGGAGCGGCCAGGATAGCGGTAGGATTGAGGTGAGCGCGCGAGACGCACTGGACGATGTTGCGCAGGCCGGCGGTCGGGGCCGAGACGACGAGATAGCTCGCGGTCAGGGTTTCCGCGAACATGCCGCGCGGATCCTTGATGCCGGCGGTCGAGTCGACCGTGAAGCCAAGCGGAGCTGAATGCAGGATTTCGCGGCCCTGCGGCTGGAAGCTTTCCAGCGCAGCGATGCGGGCGTCGCGGATATGCTGGGCGGTGATCTCGCGGCCGCTCATGGGGAGCTTGGCGCGCACCACGTCCGAACGCAGATCGGGGCCCGACACGCCGAGGACAACGTCGGTGACGCGAAGATCGGCCGCACGCTCGGCCTGTTCGACCGCAAGGCGGATCGAGCGTTCCAGATTGTCGAGATCGACCACGGCGCCAGCGCGGACGCCCTTGGTGCCCTGCGCGCCCGCGCCGGCGACACGTGGCTCGCCATCGGTCGCATCGGCGCGACGGGAGATCATGCACGTTACTTTGGAAGAACCGATGTCCAGCGCAGCCATGACCGTTCCGCGCGCATGGGCGCGGTCACGGACATTGGTACGCTGGGCAAGCGACGACATAACCGTCATGTGCCTCCGGGCGAGGAGGCATCGGCTGGCGCGCCCGGCATGGGCTGCAGCGCGATGTATTTCGGATGGCGCGCATCGATGCGCGTCGCCGGAAGATCGAGCACGCGGTTCTGCGCCTGCATCAGGTTCAGCGCATCGAGCTGCTCCATCAGGCGAGCGTCATCGGGGAAAGCGACCACGTCGGTGCGGCCCTTGAACTTCACGTCCCAGCGCCTGCCGCCGACGCGATAGGCGACGTCCATGCGGTCTGCGAGGTTCGGGAATTCCTTGATCGCGGTGACAAGCGTTGCGGCGGCTTCGGCGGCGTCTTCACCGACGACACGTGGCAGATGCATGTACCTGGCAGGATCAGCTTCAGCGAAGGTTCGGCCGCGCTGGTCGATCACACGCCAGTCGCCGCTGTTCAGGCCATCCTGCCAGAGCGCGCTCGGTTCGCGCTGCTCGACATGGATGTCGATCTTGTTCGGCCACAGGCGCTGCACGCTGACGGCGCCGAGCGAGTCCATTCGCTCAAGCCGGTCGCGGATGGCGTAGGGGTCGGCGCTCATGATGCTGTCGCCGGCCTTCACGCCAGCCACTTCCTTCACCTTGGCCGCCATCAGCTGGTCGACCTCGGGGTTCACATGCACATCTTGCACGGCAAGACCGGCCCACTGGGCGATGACATTGAAGCCGTTGTTCATGCGCTGACCGAATGCGCCAAGGCTGCCGCCCATCCATGCCGCAACCGTCAACATCGCCGCGCCGCAGACGATGGTGCCGAGCGCATAGGTCGCGACGCGGTCACGGAACCAGGCGACGGAATAGCGAATGTCGCGCGCGCGCGGCGCAGGACGCGCAGCACGCGGCGCGGACGGCGCCTCGTCGCGGTCGTCATCATAGCCGGCGGGTCCGGCGATACGGGGACGTTTTACCTTGGGCATGACGCGTCCTCGATCATCCAGCGGACGAGCGAGGGATAGTCGATGCCCATATGCGCAGCCTGCTCCGGGATGAGCGAGGTGGGCGTCATGCCCGGCTGCGTATTGGTCTCGAGTATCACCAGTCGACCCGCTTTGTCGTCGTAGCGAAAGTCCGACCGCGACACTCCCCTGCAGCCAAGAGCCTGATGGGCCCTCAGCGACGCGGATAGCGCAGCTTCGGTGACCGCATTCGGCAGGTCTGCAGGAAGGACATGGCGCGATCCTCCAGCCTGATATTTTGCGTCAAAGTCGTAATAGTCCCTTAAGGTCGTGATCTCGGTGACGGCCATGGCGCGGTCGCCCATGACGCCAACGGTCAACTCCCTGCCCGGTATGAATTTTTCGACCAGCGCCCGCTTGCCGAATGTCCATGTTCCGTCGGTCAGCTCCTTGGGCGGGCGGTTTGCGCCTTCCCGAACGATGAACACGCCAAACGAAGACCCCTCCGCAGACGGCTTGATGACATAGGGCGGCGCCATGATGTGGTCGCGCGCCAGATCTTCGACGTCGTACATGCCGCCCTCTGCGACATCGAGACCATGCTGGACGTAGACCGCCCGCGCCTTGTCCTTGTCCATCGCCAGCGCCGAGGCGAGCACGCCGGAGTGGGTGTAAGGAATGCCCATGATTTCAAGGATGCCCTGAACGCAGCCATCCTCGCCCCAGGGGCCGTGAAGGGCGTTGAGCACCACGTCTGGCTTCACATCGGCGATCTGTTGCGCGAGCTGCCGCGTCACGTCGATCTCGACCACGTCGAAACCGGACTGACGGGCGGCGTCCGCCATGCCCTTGCCCGAGGACAGCGACACAGGCCGTTCCGACGACCAGCCACCCATGATGACGGCAACGCGAGTCATGCTTCCGCTCCTGACATGCCCCGCTATGCGCCCACATTTCCTAATAAAGAGGGGGCGTTACCGGGAGGCTTACATTTGAAGGCATAGGTGGGTTCGTTTGACGCAGAAAGCGGGCGGATTTGGGGGTAGGATCAGTTCGTGAGAGGAATGATCGCATGAAAAACCCGAGCCTGATCGCTGCTTTCGCCCTGCTGGCCGGATGCGCCACGAACGCCAGCCCCCTGCCCGGACCCGTTCAAACACCAATAATCGCCGTGGGCGGTACGCCCTGCGACCCGCCGATGGTCGTTCCGCCCAGCATCGTTGCGTCCGTCCGCTCTGCGTTCGAGGAAGGCCGCACCGGGCCAAGGCCAGCCATCACCCCGGAAGACGGCGCCGCTTATCAAAAGATGCAGGAGCAACAGCGGACCAAGGACTGGGCTGCGCTCTGCTACTTCCGCGCTGACAACAAAGCGCTCGCCACGCAACCCATTCCTGCCGACCGCGTCGTCTTCATGGGCGACTCGATCACGCAGAGTTGGACGCTGGCCCATCCTGACTTCTTCACCACTGCCCGGGTCAGCCGCGGCATCAGCGGCCAGACCACGCCGCAAATGCTGCTGCGTTTCCGCTCCGACGTGCTGGCGCTGAAGCCCGCCGCCGTCCACATCCTCGCAGGCGTCAACGACATCGCAGGCAACACCGGGCCGACCACGCTGGAGGAGATCGAGAACAATATCGCCTCGATGGTGGAGCTGGCGAAAATTCATGGCGTGAAGGTGATCCTCGCCACGCCCCTGCCCGCCGCCAAGTTCAACTGGGCCCCGCAGCTCAACCCCAGAGAGGCGGTGATCGCCTACGCCGACTGGATCCGCCGCTATGCGGCAGACCAGGATCTGGTGCTGGCCGAGTATTTCGCGCCGATGGCCACCGCCGACGGCGCCATGAAGCCCGAGCTGACCCTCGACGGCATCCATCCCAACAAGGCGGGCTACAATGTGATGGAGCCGATCACGCAAGCCGCCATCGCCAAGGCGCTGGCGAGATAGCGCCGATACGAATTCGCTATCCAGCGCCCGAATGATTTTCTAGGACTCAGGGATGGGGATTGGCCGGGGATTTGAGATGTTGCTGCGCCGCCTGATAAATCATCTGCGCAAGCAGGAATGGACCGCGATCGGCATCGACTTTCTGATCGTGGTCGTCGGCGTTTTCATCGCGATGCAGGTAACCAACTGGAACGCTGAGCGCGAAGAGCACGCGCATGCGGATTATCTCACCAGCGCGCTGCATGCGGAATTCGAAGGCATAGAGACCGAGCTTGCGACATCGCTCGACAACATCACGCGCTATCAGGCGGCGTCGCGGAGCCTCCTGACGGCCCTGCGCAATGGCGGCCTGCCGCCGGACGACGCCAAGGTGAAGGACTGGATCGTCAACTCGATCAATCTTGGACGGCAATCGCCGCGATCGGCTGTCTATCTCCAGATGGTGTCTGATGGCGATCTGCGCCTGGTCAACGACGCGAAACTGAACGCCGCCCTGATCCGCTTCGATCAGCGTATCGAGCGCAACGCTTTCGTCTATGCCGCAACGCTATCGATCATGTTCGACAAGGATTCGCTGTTTGACGCCGTCGAGTTTGACGACACGGGCGCGCTGCGCGGCGCCGGGCGCACCGTCCTGTCGTATGACCCTGACAAGATCAAAGCCGCCGGATCACGGATTGAAGCAGCAAGCCTTGCGCAATCTTCCCTGCGCTCCGCCGTGTCGGAACAGCTGGACGATGCGCGCGCCATCCTGGGGATGCTGAAGAAGCCTGCGGTTTGATCCATGCGGTCAGTCGAGGTCGAGCGCCTGCCGGATGTCGCGCCAGTCGACCATCTTGTAATTCTGCTGGCCCGGATCCGGCTTGTCCTGGTCGTCGTGAAACGCAATGACGCCCGCCGGGAACCGGCCGATCGGGCCAGACCAGGCATCTAGGCCGTCCGTCGCGGTCACGCCGTCGATCTTGTCGCCATCCACGATGGCGAAGCGGCCGACATAGGTGTGCGCGGC
>CALMWO010000098.1 GCA_937873805.1 uncultured Hyphomonadaceae bacterium | reverse complement strand
ACGGCAGCGTCTTGCCGACATAGGCCGACAATGCGCGAATGATCGCCCAGTCTTCCCGCGCATCGCCCTTCGGCGCCACGGCGCGCTGCGTACGCTGAACCCGGCCCTCGGTGTTGACGTAAGTTGCCGATTTCTCGGTGTAAGCCGCAGCCGGCAGGATCACGTCCGCGCGGTGAGCGCCATTGTCGCCATGGCTGCCGATATAGATGACGTTGGCCTTGCCGAGCTTCGACGTATCGATCTCGTCCGCGCCCAGCAGCAGCACCGTCTTGATGTCGCCCGACTGCGCGCCGGCGACAATGCCCGCCACATCCTTGCCGCCAGCTGACGGCAGGAAGCCCATGTCGAGACCGCCAACGCGCGAAGCCGCCGTATGCAGAATGTTGAAGCCGTTCCATCCATCCTTGAAGCAACCAGCAGCAGCCGCGAACGCCGAGACGGCATGCAGCACTGCGCCGCCGTCGCCACGCGTAAGCGCGCCCTGCCCCACGATAACCAGCGGGCGCTTGGCGTTCGTCAGCGCGTCAAACACCGGATGACCGGCTTTCAGATCCTTCAGGCTATCGGGGCCAGCGCCCAGATAATTGTAGTCGAACGTCAGATCGACGCGCTCACCAAGCAGCGCCACCGGAACCATCCGCAGCCATGCCTTGCGCAGGCGCGCGTTCAGGACGGCGGCTTCCTTGCGTGGGTTCACGCCGATCAGGACGATCGCATCAGCTTCGTCGATGCCCATGATCGTCGAATTGAACAGATAGCTCTCGCGCGGCAGCTTCGAACCGTCCGCGGCGAGACCAAGCTTGGCGCCATCCTGACGGCAATCGATCGACTTCACGCCAAGCGAACCGGCCAGATCAAGCGTCGCCTTCATGCCTTCAGCGTCGGCGAGATCGCCAGCGATCACACCGATCGCATCGCCAGGCACTTTCAGCATTTCGGCAGCGCGCTTCAGCGCTTCGTCCCAGGTCGCAACCTTCAGTGCGCCGTTCTCGCGCACATACGGCTTGTCGAGGCGTTGACGGCCAAGGCCATCCCACACGAAGCGCGTCTTGTCCGAGATCCACTCTTCGTTGATCTCTTCGTTCACGCGCGGAAGAATCCGCATCACGGCTGGACCACGCGCATCAACGCGGATCGCTGAACCAAGCGCATCCATCACATCGATGCTCTCGGTCTTGCGCAGCTCCCACGGACGCGCATTGAACGCATACGGCTTGGACGTCAGCGCCCCCACCGGGCACAGGTCGATCACGTTGCCCGACAGTTCAGACGTCAGCGACTTCTCGAGATAGGTCGTAATCTCGGCATCCTCGCCACGGTTCGCGAGACCGATCTCATCCACACCCGCAACTTCCGCAGCGAAGCGCACGCAGCGGGTGCATTGGATGCAGCGGGTCATGATCGTGTTGACCAGCGGCCCCATATTCTTGTCATCAACCGCGCGCTTGTTCTCGGTGTAGCGCGTGGCGGCGCGGCCATAGCCCATCGCCTGGTCCTGCAGGTCGCATTCGCCGCCCTGGTCGCAGATCGGGCAATCGAGCGGGTGGTTGATCAGCAGGAATTCCATGACGCCATTGCGCGCCTTGATGGCGCGCGGCGACTTGGTCGAAATCTCGTGCGGCGTGCCGTCCTTCTTGGGCGCCATGTCGCCAACGGTCTGGGCGCACGACGCGATCGGCTTCGGCGCGCCGACCCAGTCGACAAGGCACATGCGGCAGTTGCCAGCAATCGACAGACGCTCGTGATAGCAGAAGCGCGGAATTTCCGCTCCGCCCAGCTCGCATGCCTGCAGCAGGGTGTACGTCTTGGGCGCATCTACCGTAACGCCATCGACAATCAGTTTGACGGTATCGGTCATTTAAAGATGACCTTTCCTTTGCCGTTGATCGCGATGATAGCCAGCTGTTGCGCGCTGAAGTTTCCAGCGTTCGCAACGATCATGACGCCGCCCGTCAAATTCAGAGCAATGTGAGACAGCTGCTCCGCTGAAAAGTTCGAGCCATCGATCTCGAAGCCCGCGCCGTTCTTGGCGAGGTGAGCAAGCTGTTCGCTGGAGAGGTCCAGAGGCATGCCCTACTCCGCCGCCAGTGTGTGGCCCTGAACGTGCGGGCGGCCCTGACGGTAGTTCACGATGCGGTCTTCGATCTCCTGCCGGAAATGGCGGATCAGGCCCTGGATCGGCCACGCAGCGGCATCGCCCAGCGCGCAGATCGTGTGACCTTCAACCTGGCTCGCAACATCCAGAAGCGTGTCGATCTCGGACGTCTCGCTTTCGCCCTTCACCATCCGCTCAAGCACGCGCCACATCCAGCCCGTACCTTCACGGCACGGCGTACACTGGCCGCAGCTCTCATGTTTGTAGAAGTAAGCCAGACGCGCGACAGCGCGGATCAGGTCGGTCGACTTGTCCATGACGATGACAGCCGCCGTGCCCAGGCCCGACTTCACGTCACGCAGGGCATCGAAGTCCATCAGAACGGTGTCGCAGATATCCTTCGGGATCATCGGCACGGACGACCCGCCCGGAATGATCGCTTTCAGGTTGCCCCAACCGCCGCGCACGCCGCCGCAATGCTCTTCGATCAGCGTCTTCAGCGGGATCGACATCTCTTCTTCGATGTTGCACGGCCGCTCAACGTGGCCGGAGATGCAGAACACTTTCGTGCCCGTGTTGTTCGGACGGCCGAAGCCGGAGAACCAGCCGGCGCCGCGACGCAGGATGGTCGGCGCGACAGCGATCGACTCGACGTTGTTCACCGTCGTCGGGCAGCCATAGAGGCCGGCATTCGCCGGGAATGGCGGCTTCAGACGCGGCTGGCCCTTCTTGCCCTCAAGGCTTTCGAGCAGCGCAGTCTCTTCACCGCAGATGTAGGCGCCGGCGCCGTGGTGGCAGTAGATGTCGAAATCGAAGCCAGAGCCGCACGCATTCTTGCCGACGAGACCAGCCTTGTAGGCTTCGGCGATCGCCTCCTCGAGGCACTCGCGCTCGCGAATGTATTCGCCGCGCAGGTAGATATAGCACTTGCTCGCACGCATCGCGAAAGACGCGATCAGGCAGCCTTCGATCAGCAGGTGCGGATCGTGGCGCATGATGTCCCGGTCCTTGCAGGTGCCCGGTTCGGATTCATCCGCGTTGACGACCAGATAGTGCGGACGGTCCTTCACGACCTTCGGCATGAAGGTCCACTTCAGCCCCGTCGGGAAGCCGGCGCCGCCACGGCCACGCAGGCCGGACGCCTTGATCTGGTCGCAGATCCACTCCGGGCCGAACTGCATCAGCTCCTTGGTCGAATTCCACGCACCGCGCTGCTTCGCGGCTTCAAGCCGGAAGTCCTGGCGCCCGTAGAGGTTGGTGAAGATGCGATCCTTATCGAGCAGCACGGTCACGCCCCTCCATGCTTGCACAGACAAATACGATGCTCGCTCGCGGCAGCTTCATCGCAACGATCTTCTTCGCGCTCGGCTCGGACATGATGGTCATTCCCCTCATGTCTGCGCCGGCTCAGGCGGCTTGGGGGCGTTCGGAATCGCGCTCAGCGGCTTGGCTTTCGTGCCGTCATAAAGCGCCTCGTCCGTCAACGAAGTCGGCGGCCCTTCCGGCGCAGAGGTCTGACGCGTCACATACGTTCCCGGCTGCGGCTCCTTGCCCGCCGCGAAATCGTCGATGATCTTTTCCAGGGTCTCGATCGAAAGGTCTTCGTAATAGTAGTCATTGATCTGAATCATGGGCGCATTCACGCACGCGCCGAGGCATTCGACTTCCACCCATGAGAACTTGCCGCCGCCCGAGACATGGCCCTTCGGCCCGATCTTGCGATGGCTGAATTCCTTCAGCTCGTCGGTGCCGCGC
>CALMWO010000097.1 GCA_937873805.1 uncultured Hyphomonadaceae bacterium | reverse complement strand
TGGGCTAGAAAGAGGGCTCGAATCCCGGCGGCTCCGCCGCCCTCTTTCCGGACGTTTCCCGCTTGACCGACACTCCTGACAAACCGACCCCTGCAGGGGCGAACGGCGCCGGCGAAATCGCGCCCATTTCCATCACGACAGAGCTGAAGAAATCGTACCTCGACTACGCGATGAGCGTGATCGTCTCGCGTGCTCTTCCGGATGTGCGCGACGGCCTGAAGCCAGTTCACCGCCGTATCCTGTATTCGATGTTCGACATCGGCATGACGCCGGACAAGTCCTACTCGAAGTCCGCGCGCGCTGTGGGCGACGTGCTCGCACGCTTCCACCCGCACGGCGACCAGTCTGTGTATGATGCGCTCGTGCGCATGGCGCAGCCCTTCTCGATGGGCCTGCCGCTGATCGACGGGCAGGGCAATTTCGGCTCGATCGACAACGACCCACCGGCTGCCATGCGTTACACAGAATGCCGCATGACCAAGGCCGCGATGGGCCTGGTTCAGAACATCCGGGAAGACTCCGTCGACTTCATCGACAACTATGACGGCAAGGAAAAAGAACCGAGCGTGATGCCGGCTGTCTTTCCAAACCTGCTGGTCAACGGCGCGGGCGGCATCGCCGTCGGCATGGCGACCAACATCCCGCCGCACAACTTGGGCGAGATCATCGAGGCGACGATTGCGCTGATCGAGAACCCTGCCGTTGAAGATGTGGCCCTGCTGGACATGGTTCCCGGGCCGGACTTCCCGACGGGCGGTCAGATCATTGGCCGGGCCGGGTCGCGCAACGGGCTCATGACGGGCCGTGGCTCGGTCATCATGCGCGCCAAGACCGATATCGAGACAGTGAAGGGTGGCCGCGAGGCGATCATTGTCAGCGAAGTGCCGTTTCAGGTGAACAAGGCCGCGATGGTCGAGAAGATCGCCGAGCTGGTACGCGAGAAGAAGATCGAAGGCATCGCCGACCTGCGCGACGAGAGCGATCGCAATGGCATTCGCATGGTGATCGAGATCAAGCGGGATAGCTCCGCGGATATCGTCCTGAACAACCTCTATCGTCTGACGCCGATGCAGACATCGTTCGGCGTGAACATGCTGGCGCTGGACGGCGGGCGGCCGCGGCTGATGGGGCTGCGCGGAATGCTGCAGGCCTTCATTCGCTTCCGCGAGGAAGTGGTGGCCCGCCGCACGAAGTTCCAGCTGAACAAGGCGCGCGATCGCGCACACGTCTTGATCGGCCTTGCGCTGGCCGTCGCCAACATCGACGAGATCATTCGCATAATCCGCTATTCGTCTGATCCTGAAGCTGCCCGCGTGGCGTTGCTTGATCGTGCATGGCCGGCGATGGACATGGGGCCGCTGATTGGCCTCATCGCAGATCGCCGCACGGTCATGAATGACAAGGGCGAGATCCGTCTGTCGGACGAGCAGGCGCGCGCCATCCTTGCGCTGCAACTCTCACGCCTCACCAATCTGGGCCGCGACGAGATCGGCAAGGAAGCGTCAGGGCTTGCCGATGCGATCAAGGATTTCCTCAGCATCCTCGGATCTCGCCCGCGCGTGCTGGAGATTATCACCAGGGAGCTGACCGAGTTCCGCGACAAGTTCGCGGTACCGCGCCGGTCCGAATTCGTGGAAGCCGACCTCGATCTCGAGGATGAGGCCTTCATCGAGAAGGAAGACATGGTCGTCATGGTCACCCATGGCGGCTATGTGAAGCGCACGGCGCTGTCGGCCTACCGCACCCAGAACCGCGGCGGCAAAGGCCGGGGCGGCATGGAAACGAAGGAAGATGATTTCGTCGTTCGTCTGTTCGCCGCCGACACGCATACCGAAATCCTGTTCTTCTCTTCGACGGGCAAGCAGAAGGTCTGGCGCCTGCCGCTCGGTGCGCCTCAGGCGCGGGGCAAGGCGTTGATCAATATCCTTCCGCTGAAAGCGGGCGAGCGCATCACTTCGGTGATGCCGCTGCCACAGGATCCTGACGAGCGCGCGAAACTGAACATTCTGTTCGCCACCAAGTCCGGCGGCGTCCGCCGCAACTTGCTGACGGACTTCCTGTCGGTGAACCGCGCCGGCAAGATCGCGATGAAGCTGGAAGACGATTCCG
>CALMWO010000096.1 GCA_937873805.1 uncultured Hyphomonadaceae bacterium | reverse complement strand
GAAGCGCGACCAGTGCGCAGACCGGAAAAATCGGTCTTCAGCGAAGCGAGCGCTCCGTCCATGCGTTTTTCAAACGCCTTGAGGTCGAATGTCTCTGGCACCGTTACCTCCGTTATGACTTCAACTTGCCGATGGTTGTCGAAACGCCCTGGCCCGTGAGGACCTTTGCAAGGGCGCCCTTCTCCCGAATGCGGAAGACGACGATCGGAATCTTGTTGTCCTTGAGCAGGCTGATGGCGGTTGCGTCCATCACCTTCAATTCTTTTGACAGCACTTCCATGTAGTCGAGCGTGTCGAAACGCGTGGCGTCAGCATCGACCTTCGGATCGGACGTGTACACACCATCAACCTGCGTGCCTTTGAGCATGGCATCACAGTTCATCTCTGCTGCGCGCAACGCAGCGCCAGTGTCGGTTGTAAAGAAGGGATTACCCGTACCTGCCGCGAAGATCACAACGCGGTTCTTCTCCATGTGCCGGATGGCGCGGCGGCGGATGAAGGGCTCTGCGATCGACATCATCGTGATGCCAGACTGGACGCGTGTCGGCACGCCCACGCTCTCAAGCGCATTTTGCATCACGAGGGCATTCATCACGGTAGCGAGCATGCCCATGTGGTCAGCCTGCGCCCGCTCCATACCAGCGTCGACGCCCCACTTGCCGCGCCAGATGTTGCCGCCGCCGATGACAAGGCAGATCTGGCAACCCAGAGCGATCGCGGACTTCACTTCCTCGGCGTATTTGATGCAGGACGGAACGTCGATCCCGTAACCCTGATCGCCCATGAGGGCTTCGCCGGATATCTTGAGAAGGACGCGCTTGTATTTGAGGTCGTGCTGACCCGTCATGTCGCTATCCTCGTCACTCGCATCGACGGCCCGACGCGAGACGCGCCGGGCCGCCAAACTCTACCCGCGAAACATGATGTTTCGCAAAGACTTTACTCTTTGGGCTTGTTCATCGAAGCGACTTCAGCTGCGAAGTCGTTGACGACCTTTTCGATGCCTTCGCCCACTTCATAGCGCACGAAACCCTTGAGTTTCACGTCCACACCCAGTTCCTTGGCGTGCTTCTCGATGAACTTGCCGACCGTGGTGTCGGGGTCCATAACGAAAGCCTGCTCGACCAGCACGGATTCCTGATAGAATTTGCGGATCCGGCCCTCGACCATTTTCTCGACAACGTTGGCGGGTTTGCCCGACTCAGAAGCGATTGCCGTCTGGATCTGGCGCTCTTTCTCGACGACGGCCTGATCAAGCTCCGCGGTGGTGGCAGCCAGCGGCTTAGCGCTTGCCACGTGCATCGCAACCTTGCGGCCAAGGTCGTTCAGGCGCGACTTGTCGCCCGTCGATTCCAAAGCGACCAGGACGCCAATCTTGCCGAGGCCTTCCGAGGCGACGTTGTGCAGGTAGCTGGCGATAACGCCGTCGTTGACCGACAGGGACGCAGCGCGGCGCAGCGAAATGTTTTCGCCGATCTTGGCGACGAGACCCACCAGCATTTCGCCGACCGTTCCGGAACCGTCCGGCGCGGGTGCATGCAGCGTCTTGGTCGGGTCACCGCCATTTTTCAGCGCGATACCAGCGATGGCTTTCACCGCGGCCTGGAACTCGGCGTTCTTGCCAACGAAGTCGGTTTCGGAGTTGACCTCGACAACGGCAGCCGACGTGCCGGACGTCGCAACGCCGATCAGGCCTTCTGCCGCAATGCGGTCAGCTTTCTTGGCGGCTTTCAGGATGCCCTTCTCGCGCAGCCAGTCGCCCGCAGCTTCGATGTCGCCGCCGGTTTCGACGAGCGCCTTCTTGGCGTCCATCATGCCAGCGCCGGTCTTGTCGCGCAGCTGTTTCACCAGCGCGGCAGAAATGTCGGCCATAGTAACCTCCTGGACTTCGTATCAGCCCGAAAGCGCCTGGAACATGGTTCCAAGCGCTATTACGGGCCGGTTATAACAGATTCCCGGCCTTGCCGGACGGCCAGCAGATGGTGATCTGCTGGCGCGCCCGCAATAGCGCTTTTAGGCTTGAACTTCAGCTTCGGACGTCGCGGCCAGAGCCGGCTCGCGGACAGTTTCGCTCGCGCCCAAATCCTGACCCGAAGCCATCGACGATTCCGACATACCGTCGAGAACCGCGTCGGCGATCAGGTTGCAGTACAGCTGGATCGCGCGGGCAGCGTCGTCGTTGCCCGGGATCGGGAAGTCGACTTCCTGCGGATCGCAGTTGGTGTCGATGATCGCAACAACCGGAATGCCGAGCTTGCGGGCTTCCTTGACCGCAATCGCTTCCTTGTTGGTGTCGATCACGAAGATCAGGTCCGGCAGGCCGCCCATGTTGCGGATGCCGCCCAGAACGCGTTGCAGTTTGATCTGCTCGCGCTGGAGCTTCAGCAGCTCCTTCTTGGTGAGGCCCGTGGACTCGCCGGCTGCCAGCATATCGTCGAGATCGCGGAGGCGCTTGATCGAGTTCGAGACGGTCGCCCAGTTGGTGAGCGTGCCGCCCAGCCAGCGATCGTTCATGAAGTATTGCGCGCAGCGGCCAGCGGCCTCTGCAACGGCTTCAGCAGCCTGACGTTTCGTGCCGACGAACAGCACGCGACCGCCCTTGCCCGCCGTGTCGCGCACTTTGACGAGCGCCTGGTGAAGCAGCGGGACGGTTTGCGAGAGGTCCAGAATGTGGATGCCGGACCGTTCGCCGAAGATGAAACCCTTCATCTTGGGGTTCCAGCGGTGAACCTGGTGTCCGAAGTGAACGCCAGCTTCGAGCAGTTGGCGCATAGAAAAATCGGGTAGTGCCACGTGTATCTCCTAATCCGGTTGGCCGCCGCGAACAGAACGAGCTTGCGCCCGCACCGGAATGGGTCCGCGTGTCGGAATGAGCGGCGATATAGGCGGGTTCTGGAAAGGACGCAAGCGCCAGGCGAACAGCCAAATTGTGCCCGGATATCAAGTCTCTTGGGCTTCGTAGACCCCGCCCATTTCCTCGTCCCAGACGAGGCTTCCAGCCGCCGCGTCCGTTGCAATAATCTCAATAAAATCAGTGAGAGACGTGCTAATCAGGTCGCGACCGGCCATGTCGTGCCGCGCGCCGGTCACCTGCCCTGCCGCCCCACCGTCGACCAGGTCGAGATCGACACAGAGGTGATTGCCACCGCCGTCCCTGCAGAACGGGATCCAGCCGAGTCGCCACCATTCGCTGCCCTGATCGGGCCATTGGGCTCACAGTCATACCCCTCCGGCACGGCAGGGCGAAGTAGCTGTTGCTGCCAACAACCCGGCTGAGGAGATATCGGAGACCAGCGGAAAATTTGGCATCAGTAGCGGCTTCCGCCGCCCGAATGTCAGCCTCGGAAGCACCGCCCCCCCCCAAATAGCTGCGAAAAGCCGAGTTGGATTTCTCGATCGCGGCTACGTACCGCTCCCACGCCGCCTCGAACCGCTTGGCGTCGAACGCCATGCGCTCCTCCGAAGGTCAGGCTGCCGCCGGCCGCACCTGGTCGACGCCCGGCACGGACTTGAACGCCGACATGGCGCCGAAATCGACCGGGTAACGACCCTCAAGAATGATCGTGACAACCTTACCCTCAACCGGGATCTCGATGTGGATCTCGCCCAGCGCGTTCTGGCTCGGACTCTTCTGGAGTCCCTTGGCCACCTTGGCGACGTGATCCAGAGGCGCATCGGCGCTCAGGCGAACGAGCAGGGTTTCATGAGCGCCGATCGAGGCCTGCGCCAACTTCTTCACGCCATCCATCGAGAAGCGGAGCTCTTCGTCCACCTTGCGGACACGCACGCGGCATATCACCCGCTCGCCGACATCCAGAATATCGCGGGCGGTCTGCAGAAGCTCGTCGTTGACGAACAGCTCGTACTCACCCGAAGGATCCGATAGCGTCACGATCGCGAACTTGCCGCCAGCCTTTGATGGCTTCTCGATCCGCGAGCGCACGACACCGATCATATCGAGAAACTGCTTCTCGCGTCCAATGATCTCGCGTTCAACGGCGAGCGTGATGCGCTTGCGCATGACACCGGTCAGCAGATCGTCGAGCGGGTGACCGGACAGGAAGAAGCCGACGCTGGTCAACTCGTTGTCCAGTTTGTCAGACTCGCCCCACGGTACCGCGTCGGGAAGACGGAGCTTCTGAGCGGGTTGGTCGCCGAAAAGACTGACTTGATTGGAGGTGCGCTGCTCTTCCGCAGATGTGGCGATCGCCGACAGCATAGCCGCTGCCGCGCAAGCTCTGGCCCGGTTCGACTCTACCGAGTGGAAAGCTCCGGCTTTGGCCAGCGCCTCGAAGCAGCGACGATTGACGAGGCGAGCGTCGATGCGTTCAGCGAAGTCCTGCAAGTCTAGGAATTCGCCGCCCGTTGCGCGCGCCTGCTCCACCGACAGCATGGCTGGCTTGCCAACGCCCTTGATGGCGCCCAGTGCGTAACGGATGGCGCCCTCTTCCACGGTAAAGTCCGCACAGGACAGGTTCACATCTGGCGGGCGCACTTCGATACCCATGCGGCGCGCTTCCTGAAAGAATACACCCAGCTTGTCGGTGTTGCCGGCTTCGAGGCTCATGGACGCGGCCAGGAACTCTCCCGGATGATGCGCCTTCAGGAAGGCCGTCTGATAGGCGATCATCGCGTAGGCGGCCGCGTGGGATTTGTTGAAGCCGTAACCTGCGAACTTCTCCATCGTGTCGAAGATCTCGTCAGCCAGCGCCTTGCCGACGCCTTTCAACTCAGCCGCACCTGCGCAGAAGCGCGCACGCTGTGCGTTCATCTCCGCCACGTTCTTCTTACCCATGGCGCGGCGCAGAAGATCCGCTTCGCCGAGCGAGTAGCCCGCGATGACCTGCGCCATCTGCATGACCTGCTCCTGGTAAACCGGAACGCCGTAAGTCGCTTCGAGCACTGGCTTGAGATCCGGGTGCTGGTACTTCACGCTCGCGGGATCGTTCTTTCCTTCGACGTACACGGGAATGTTGTCCATCGGGCCCGGGCGGTAGAGCGAGATGATAGCAATCACGTCCTCGATCGAGGCGGGGCGCACCTTCTTCAGCGTGTCGCGCATGCCCTGACCTTCGAGCTGGAACACACCCAGCGTGTAGCCGGAGGCCATCAGCTCGTAGCTTGCCTGATCCTGAAAATCCTCCCAGTGCAGCCCTATTTCCCTGCCTTCCTTGGCGATGAACTGCAGCGCGCGCTGAATCACCGTGAGCGTCTTGAGGCCGAGGAAGTCGAACTTCACGAGGCCGGCGGCCTCGGCCCATTTCATGTTGAACTGGCTGGCCGGAATGTCCGACCGCGGATCGCGATAGAGACCAACCAGCTCGACCAGCGGACGGTCACCGATGACAATACCCGCCGCGTGGGTCGACGCGTTTCGATAAAGCCCTTCGAGCTGCTGCGCTGTCTCGAACAGACTCGCGACAGCCTCGTCTTCCTCGATCGCTTCTTCGAGCTTCGGTTCCATCTCAAGCGATTCAGCCAGCGTAGGCGGCTTGGCAGGATTGAACGGAACCAGCTTCGCAAGCTTGTCGACCTGATAGAACGGCAGCTGCAGCACGCGCCCGACATCGCACGGCACGAGCCTGAAGCGTGCCGAAAGTGATGATCTGCGCCACGCGATCCACGCCGTACTTCTGGCGCACGTACTCGATCACCTCGCCCCGCCGCTCCTGACAGAAGTCGACGTCGAAGTCGGGCATCGATACCCGCTCGGGGTTAAGGAAGCGCTCGAACAGCAAGCCGAAGCGAATTGGATCAAGGTCGGTAATGGTCAGGCACCAGGCCACCACGGAGCCCGCGCCCGACCCCCTGCCCGGCCCGACCGGAATGTCGTGCGCTTTCGCCCACTTGATGAAGTCTGCCACGATGAGGAAGTAGCCGGGAAAGCCCATCTTTTCGATGACACCAAGCTCATAGGTGAGGCGGTCCTCGTAGACTTTCAGCTCAGCAGCCGGAACGACGATCTTCAAACGCTCCTTGAGGCCCGCCTTGGCTTGCGCCGCCAGCTCAGCAGCCTCGTCGCGGCCTCGCTTGGTATCGAACGGCGGCAGGATCG
>CALMWO010000095.1 GCA_937873805.1 uncultured Hyphomonadaceae bacterium | reverse complement strand
ACTCACCTGCCGGAGCTTTCGGAGATTTTTTCAAAGCCGGCGTCAGGAACACGACCGCAACCAGAAAGCACACGAGCAGGAACCAGCGCGATCCGGTCGTCGCCCACACCACGCCGATCGCGCCGTGCTCCGGCACAAGGATCAACCCAAAGACCAGATTGACGCCCACAGCCGCCATGTTGATCGCCGTCGCAATGTTCGGCTTGCGCAGCGCTTCGAGATAGGACTGGCATGCAAGGCCGCCCATATGCGCGATCGCGCCATAAGCCAGGATGTGGGTGCAATCCGTCGTCGCCGCAGCGAGCGCCGGATCGAAGCCGATCAGATCCAGCAACGGCCGCGCGATCACGATGCAGGCCACCGTCGCGAACATCCCGTAGACCAGCGCCACGACCATGCCACGCCGGAAGATGCGGCCCGTCTCGTCGCCCTTGCCCGCGCCGTTCAGTTCGGCGGTCAACACCTGCACGCCAATCATCAGACCCATGCCGAACCCGAACAGCACGCCAATCGGCAGCCAGCCATTCAGGACATACGGCAGCTCGCCCGGCGCATAGCGGCCCAGCAGCACCGCGTCCGTCAGCGACATCAGCATGAATGACGCGCGCGAGATCGCGACCGGCACGGCCAGCCGCGTCAGGTCGAGCATGTCTTTAGGGCGCGCCCATGCGGGCAGGCGGCCGCCTGACTTACTGGAAGATGGGGAGGCCATGGGGTAGCTCCATCGCGCATTCTGTCGTGCGCTTGGGTCGTTCGTGGAGGGCTTAATCCTCGGGCGGCGCCCAGTCGTCAACTGGTCTGAAATTCTTCGTGCCCGGCGTGCGCTCGAATACGCTTCCGGGCGCTGCGTCAAGCAGCTCGATAATGCTTGGATCGTAATTGGCGATCGTATTCACGGCATAGACGCCGTGATTGTCCGCCTCGTCCATATAGTCCTGGTCTTCAAGACCCGACAGGAAGCGCCAGCCGCTGTCGGTCTCATTGTCCGGCGTTTTTTCCCGGTACATGAAGCCCACCAGCTTGCCCCGCACCGTAATCATGTCCGACGCAATGCACGCGCCCCGGCCTTCAGCCAGCGGCTTGATCTCGTCTGCCTTGAGCCTGAACTTCTTCGCCATCGCGCCATTCCTGTTGCGGACGCCACAAATGGTGCGAACCGCGCCAACGCGCAACAGCGACCTATCGTAGCTTCAGCGGCCGCAAACCGTCCGCGTTCCCTCGCCGTCAACCAGCACCATCTGCGATGCCGACAGCTCGATCGTGGAGTTCGACGGCTCCTGATTTCCGTTCTCGGCGATCTCGGTCAACACCGACTCCGGCAGGTCCTCGCCATCCAGCTTCGCGCTACGCGCCGTAATGCTGGTTATCTGCTCCCGTATCAGTCCGCCGCCCAGCAGCTGCCACGTTGATGTCGCGTCGAGCTGCGCCTCCAGCTTGCCGCCATCAATGTCAGCGGTGAGCGTCAGCACAGACTGCGTCGTGCCATCAGCCTTGTATGTCATCTGCCCGGCCACGAGGCCGCCCGGCGTTTGCGACGAGCAGTTCCACACGCCCGTAACCATCTCCGCCTGCGTCTGCGAAGTCGCTGCCCCGGTCGCGAACGCAACCATGGCGACGCCGCTCGCCACCATCACACCCAGCTTCATCGTCCGTCCCCTTTTAGGCCTACGCCGTTAGCGCGTGCAGGTCGTGACCGTGCCGCTGTCATCCGTCGAGACGAACGAGGTCTCCGTGATTTTCGCCGTCGATGTCGTCGGCTTGTTCACCACCATCTGCTCGACCATTCCCTGGATCATCGCGGGGGGCACAGTCTGCCCGCCCATCTTGCCGCCAGTGACGGTCATCTTGGTGATCGTCTCAACCAGCTTCCCATCCTCGAGGAATTTCCAGCTCGCATCCGCCGTCGCTGTGATGTCGATCGCCATGCCGCTTTGATTGACGCCAACCTTTGCATCCATCGTCGCCGTACCACCCGCCAGATACGTGACAGCCGCATCCGTGGTCACGCCCTCCGCGGTCGCCTTGCAGTTCCACTTGCCCAGGATCATTTCGGCAGGCGTCTTCGCTCCTGAAGTCGAACCAGAGCCCGAAGCACAAGCGCCAAGCGCCAGAGCGACCGTCGCAATCAGAACGCGTTTCATGTCGGTAGACCTTTCCTGACGCCGATTGCATCCGGGATACGGCCCGTCGCCTCCGAAGTCCATCAGCCCAGCTGCAGCGTTACGGACACTTCACCCGCGGCGTCACCATGGAACCGTTGACCACATTCAGCGTCTTGCCCCCATCCGCCAGCTCCAGCCGCACCGCTCCATCCCACGTGGCGTAATCGCTGGTGAACCGCCCATCGACCCGCGCGGCCGTCTCTCCATCCGGCGCCACGCCCGTCACCGCGATCCGCGAATCCGTAAACGTCACCTCGGTCGCCGTGACAGTCACCAGCGAATAACCGCTCCCGCGGCATTCGTTGGTGTCGACAACCCACCGGCCCACAAACTTGCCCGGAACTTCCGTCAGCGTCGCTGCCGGCGGAACCTCATCGCACGCGGCCAGCAACAGACACGCAAACCCGCTCCACGCCGCCTTCATGCCCGCGTGCATGACAAGCCATAGACATTGTTGATCAGCGCCATCGCATCCGGCCCCGTCACCTTCACGGTGGAAACCTGTTCCGCTCCGAAGCCATTGCGCAGGCTGGCCTGGTTCTCGTCCGACATCGGCTCGCCATTGGCGACCGCCGAAGTGATCTCCACCGTCATGCTCTCGGTCAGCAGGTCGCCCTTCAGCGCCCAGATCCCCTGGAACTTCATCTGCACATCGAAATCCGCCAGGCCGTCGGCCTGCGTCATGCGTGCGGTTCCGGTCTTTGTGCCATCGCTTGCATAGACAACGTCAACGAACATCCGTCCGTCATCCGATATGCAGGCCCACTTGCCCTGCGGCGGCGACGGCGGCGACGTACATGCAGCCATGGCAACCACCCAGACAACAACTCCGGTACGCCACATCAGGTCCTCCCAACCCGGCGCACCAGCGCCGGTCTAAGACTTCCGCTTCGCCGCCAGCTTCTCCGCCAGCAGGAAGGCCAGCTCCAGCGCCTGCTCGTTGTTCAGACGCGGATCGCAATGCGTGTGATAGCGGTCCTGCAGGTCCATCGCCGAAATCTGATGAGCCCCGCCCGTGCATTCGGTCACGTCCTGGCCGGTCATCTCGAGGTGGATGCCGCCCGCATGAGCGCCCTCCGCCTCGACGATATCCATGAAGCCTTTGACTTCTGACAGGATACGGTCGAACGGCCGCGTCTTGTAGCCGCCATCGGTCTTCTCGATATTCCCGTGCATCGGATCGGATGACCACACCACCGTGCGGCCTTCCTTCTGCACTGCGCGCACCAGCTTCGGCAGGCCAGCCTCGACCTTGTCCGACCCGAACCGCGCGATCAGCGTCAGGCGACCCGGAATGTTGTCCGGGTTCAGCTTGTCAATCAGGCGCATCATGTCGTCCGGCGCCAGCGACGGCCCGCACTTCATGCCCACCGGGTTGCGAATGCCCGAGCAGAACTCGACATGCGCGCCATCCAGCTGCCGCGTGCGATCCCCGATCCACACCATATGCGCGCCGGTGTCGTAGTATTCGCCCGGACGCGTGGAATCCTCCCGCGTCATCG
This sequence comes from uncultured Hyphomonadaceae bacterium, assembly GCA_937873805.1. Lineage (GTDB taxonomy): Bacteria > Pseudomonadota > Alphaproteobacteria > Caulobacterales > Hyphomonadaceae > UBA7672. The sequence goes on along the minus strand of CALMWO010000095.1, from coordinate 38 downwards.
CCTGCTCATAGCCGAGCAGCAGGGCTTCGTGGCTCGTG
>CALMWO010000094.1 GCA_937873805.1 uncultured Hyphomonadaceae bacterium | reverse complement strand
CCAACGCCCCCCGGCACCGGCGTGATATGGCCCGCTGTCTCACGGCACTCGGCGAAATGCGCATCGCCCACGACCCGCGTTTTGCCTTCGCCCTTCTCCGGCGCCGGAATCCGATTGATGCCCACATCGATCACCACCGCGCCCGGCTTCACCCAGTCGCCGCGAACCATCTCGGGCCGCCCCACCGCCGGCACCAGAATGTCCGCCGTCCGGCACAACTCTTTCAGGTTCGCCGTCTTCGAATGCGCAATCGTCACCGTGCAGTTCTCGGCCAGGAACAGCAGCGACACCGGCTTGCCCACCAGGATCGAGCGCCCGATCACGACAACATTCTTTCCCGACAGATCATTGCCCAGCGCATACTTCGCCATGATCACGCAGCCTACCGGCGTACACGGCCGCAGGCCCGGCTTGCCCAGCATCAATCGCCCGGCGGAAAGCTCGGTCAGTCCATCGACATCCTTCATCGTGTCGATGCACGCCAAAGCCTTCGCTTCGTCCAACCCCTTCGGCAGCGGCAATTGCAGCAGGATGCCATCGACTTCCGCGTCAGCGCTCAGCGCCTTCAGCTCGGTCTCGATCTCATCCTGCGTCGCGCTCGCCGGAAAGCGTTTCGTGATCGAACGCATCCCCGCAGCTTCGGTCTTCTCGCCCTTCGATTTCACATACAGCGCACTCGCCGGATCATCGCCCACGAGCACAACCGCCAGGCACGGCTTGCCCGGCAGCTTCGCCACGGCCGCGGCCGCCGCCGCGCGCACCTTCTCGGAAACGATTTTCCCGTCGATCAGTTCAGCCGGCATCGCCATCACCCAAGAGAGCCTGAATGGCCGCTCCTATAGACGGGTCAGCGGAGATTCGCACGGTCTTGATGCGCTGGGTTTCGCCCTTCTCCACCGAAACGGCGGATTTCGGCACGCCAAGCGCCCTGGCGATCACCTGTTCGATGGCCGCATTGGCGCGGCCCTTCTCAGGGACCGCCCGCACGCGCACTTTCAGGAAGGCCTGGCCGGCGGCGTCCTCGCCCTGCCCTTCGATCGCGTCCTTCGACGCGCCTGGCTGCGCCCGCACCCGGATTTCCGCCCCGCCCGCGACCGGCCGCCAGCAGGAGGCTGACATGAAATCAGATCACGTTGGGGTAGATGTAACGCCACATCACATCACGGATCAGGAAGATCAACAGGATCAGCACAAGCCCCGAAAGATCCAGCCCGTTGAACGGCTTGATCACGCTCCGGATCGGCTTCAGCAGCGGCTCCGTAATCGCGCCAAGGAAGTTCCAGACCTGCCAGACGAACTGGTTGCGCCGGTTGATGACGTTGAAGGAAATCAGCCAGGACATCACCGCCTGGATGATCAGCACCCAGACGACAAGGTTCAGGACGATGTCGAGAACAAGGATGATCGACTTCATGGTCTCTCCGCAGGCAACCCGGCAGGCCCGTCATCCGGCCCCGTCTGGCATGTAGGAGCCAGCTGCCCGATCTCATACCGTCCGGGTTTAGAATTGGGAAATGGGAGGATTTTTACCAGCCCGAAAGCCGCAAGGAAAACTGGTGGAGCCGAGGGGAATCGAACCCCTGACCTCGTCATTGCGAACGACGCGCTCTCCCAACTGAGCTACGGCCCCGTTTCCGGAATACCCAAGCAGGCCGGGTATTTGGGAGCCGGTTTGCTAGTCCTTGGCCGCTCGCCCGTCAAGGATGGCGCCGGGCCGCCCGCTGCCCCTAAAGCAGGCGTTAAACCTTGGCGTCCAGTGTCCCGCCCATGCGCAAGGCCCTCGCCCTTCTTCTCGCTTCGTCACTCGCCGCCGGCCGGGCCTCCGCTTCGCCGCCAGCGCCGCCGGCCAAACCGGAAATGGACCCGCAGGCCCAGCGCATCACCGGCTCGCCGAATTACTTTCCCACCTTCGGCCTGCGCGCCTCGATCGCGCGTGGCTTCAACACGCGCGGCGTTCTGGCAGTCGATGCCGGCCTCGACGTGCCGGACGAGAAGATCCGCAAAACTGCCGAAGCTCTCCGCCCCCGCCTCATCAGCTCGATGCGCGAAGCCGTTTCCAATTATGCCTCGCTGTCATACGTCGTGGGCGAGAAGCCCGACGCCGACATCGTTCGCGCCCGCCTTCAGAAGGCCGTCGACCAGGTGCTCGGCAAGGACAAGGCGCGCGTGACCCTCGCCAGCATGATCGTGTTCCAGCAGTAGCGATCGCAGCGCTAGCCCGCGATCTCATCCATGAATGCCGCCATCGCCACATCCTTGTGGGTGACACCCTTGGCGTCATGCGTCGTCAGAACGACCTCGACCTTGTTGTAGACGTTGGACCATTCGGGATGGTGGTCCATCTGGTCGGCCTTGAGGGCGACGCGGGTCATGAAGCCGAAGGCCGCGTTGAAGTCGACGAATTTGTAGGTCTTCGAAATGGCGTCGCGGCCGGAGACTTCCGTCCACCCGGAAAGCTGGGCGATGGCTTTGGCGACGCCGATGCGCTCGGTCATGTCCTGGCTCCTTCGAAATTGGTTAACTGCAACTTAGTGCGAAACCTGAGCCCGCCCCGCAACGGTCCGTCAGTACATTTGGAAGATAATGCGGACAAATCGGGAGATAATACCGTGACCCATTTCCTGCGTTCCGAGAAAAACCCGGAAGGCCACAAGCTTGAAGACCTGCTGATGCAGCTGCGCGCAGACATCCTGCATCGCTGCGAAATGATCGCATCCGACACGCGCCCCGAAGCGCTGCATGTGATGGCGAACAACATGAAGGTCCTCGGCCATCTCAGCGAGTCGATTGCGCTGGCGCTGGATTCGACCCGCGTTCTGGATCGTGCGTTCGGCCCGTCGCAGGCGGCCCAAGGCGGCCCGCCCCGCATCGGCAAGGCTGACGCGGCCTAACCCGAGCCTGAAACAAAATAGAGCCATGTGCCGTCCTCGGCGATGCCGAGGACATAGCCCGGCCATACTCCGCCACGGCGCAGGACTTCGGCCTGCCCTTCGCCCAGCAGGCGGCTGATGTCGCGTTCGGCGACCGGGGTTATCTGCTCGGGTTTGAGCCTCGCCATCCATGGCCAGATATAGACCTTGCCCATGGACGTATCGGCGACGGCGTAGCGATAGCCGAGCAGCTTGTCGGCCTGCGCCATCGGCCAGTCGCCCGAACGCATCTTGAGATACCAATAGTCCTTGTGCGTCATGTTCGCGTTGTTGGAGCGGAAGCTGGGCGTTGCATCGGCCAGCGCCGCCATGTCGCGATACGTGCCGCTTGCGGCGATCTGCTTCAGTTTGCGGACGGTTTCAGCAACGGCGTCCGGCAAGGGTTCGACAGTATCAGGAAGATCGACCACGGCGGCGCCGACAGGCGCGCCTGCCGGCGGGGCATCGCATGCCGAGGCAAGCAACACCGTCGCACACGCAATCAGAAGCGATCTGCGCAACAAGCGCATCGAGACCAGCCCCTCGCCATCAACCCCGGCGCAACTCTCTCAGCGCGCGCAGCAAGCGCAAGTGGGGCAGTCGTGAATCTTTGCGTGACTAGAACGCGATGCCGACGGCCTTCGAGAGGTCGTCCAGGAGTTGCTGCTCGGACGTCACCTTGATCGTCGTCATGCCCAACTCGCGCGCAGGCTTCAGGTTGATGCCCAGATCGTCGAGATAGACGCATGCTTCCGGCTTTACGCCGATGGCTTCGCACATCATCAGATAGATGCGCGGATCGGGCTTGCGAACACCTGCTTTCGAGCTTTCGATCACATGATCGAACAGCGAGAAGACCTCGGCGATCTGCTGCGCTTTTTCCGGTGAGGACGACATGCCGGCGCCCTTCCCTGTGGGTGCGTTGTTGGTGATGCAGCCGACCTTCCATCTTGCCTTGCAAGCCTTGAAGGCGGCGACCACGCGGGGCCGCAGGTCGCCCGACAGAAGCGCCAGCACATCGCGGCCGGGGATCATGTACCCCAGCAGTTTTGCTTCATCCTCGAACAGGCGATCGAACATGGCGGCGTCGATTTCGGAACGCTCGATCTGCGCCCAGGCATTGGTATTCGGGTTCACCGAATTGATCTGGCGGATGATGTCGTTGGGCAGGCCGCGCTCACGCTCGTAGCGGTTGAAAGCATCAAACGGCGAGGTCGTGAAGACGCCGCCGAAATCCCAGATCACCGCCTGAACGTTCATGTCTCGCCGTCTCCAGAAGCCGGGCCGGGATAGCGACGCATCACCCCAAAAGCAACGACGCCTCCCTTTTGGGGAGGCGTCGCCATTTCGATTTTGGAGATCGGCTACTTCTTGCCGGTGTCATCGTTCTGGATGCCGGCCGCGGCAAGATCCGCGTTCGGCTCATGACCGGCGACCACGACGCCCTTGGCCAGCTTCGAGTTCCACATGCCATAGGCAAAGTAGAACAGCGTGCCGACGGCGAGGTACGGGATGAAGAAGTTCCGCGTGGCTTCATGGGACATGAGCGACATGACCAGCAGGAAGCACATGATGGCGCCGATCACGGCGATCGTGACGATCGCCCAGGTCGGCATCTTGAACGGCCGGTGCAAATCGGGCCGCTTGAAGCGCAGGTAGATGACCGTGATGCAGATGAACATGAAGGCGATGAGCGTGCCCACATTCGTCGTGTTGCCAAGGAATTCAAGGCTGGTGAAGCCCGCGAAGCCCGCCGCAACGATGCCG
>CALMWO010000093.1 GCA_937873805.1 uncultured Hyphomonadaceae bacterium | reverse complement strand
ATGAGCGTCTGGCCGTTGACGCCCTGCTCGATCAGATACTCGTCGAGTTCGGCGTCGTCCTTCAGATAGCGTTCGGACTTGCCGCGCTCGGCCTTATAGAGCGGCGGCTGGGCGATGTAGAGATAGCCCTTCTCGAGCACTTCCGGCATCTGGCGATAGAAGAATGTCAGAAGCAGCGTGCGGATGTGGGCGCCGTCAACGTCGGCATCGGTCATGATGATGATGCGGTGATAGCGCATCTTCTCGATGTTGAAATCGTCGCGGCCGATGCCGGCGCCGAGCGCCGTGATCAGCGTGCCGACCTGGTCGGATGAGAGCATCTTGTCAAAGCGGGCGCGTTCGACGTTGAGGATCTTGCCGCGCAGGGGGAGGACGGCCTGGTTCTCGCGGTTGCGGCCCTGCTTGGCCGAGCCGCCGGCGCTATCACCCTCGACGATGAAGAGTTCGGATTTGGCGGGGTCTTTCTCCTGGCAGTCGGCGAGCTTGCCGGGGAGCGAGGTGATGTCGAGCGCGGTCTTGCGGCGGGTGAGTTCGCGCGCCTTGCGGGCGGCTTCACGGGCGGCGGCGGCCTCGACGATTTTCTGCATGACGAGCTTGGCGGGCTGCGGGTTCTCTTCGAACCAGCGCGAGAGCGCCTCGGTCATCAGGGTTTCGACGATGGGGCGGACCTCGGAGGAGACGAGCTTGTCCTTGGTCTGGGACGAGAATTTCGGGTCTGGCACTTTCACCGACAGGACGCAGGTGAGGCCTTCGCGGGCGTCGTCGCCGGAGATGTCGACTTTCTCTTTTTTCGCGAGGCCGGTTTCCTGCGCGTATTTGTTGATCACGCGCGTGAGGGCGCCGCGGAAGCCGGCGAGGTGCGTGCCGCCATCGCGTTGCGGGATGTTGTTGGTGAAGCAGAGGACGTTCTCGTAGTAGCCGTCATTCCACTGGAGGGCTGCTTCGACGACGACGCCGTCTTTCTTGGTCATCGTGTAGATCGGCTTGGGGATGGCGGCCGAGCGCTGCTTGTCGATGTGCTTGACGAATTCCTCGACGCCGCCCTCGTACTGCATGACGATTTCCCACGGCTCTGCGCCGCGCAGGTCACGGAAGACGATCTTCACGCCGGAGTTGAGGAAGGCCAGTTCGCGCAGGCGGTGTTCGAGCGTGGTGCGGTTGAACTCGACCATCGTGAAGGTCTGCGGGCTGGGCAGGAAGCGGACGGTTGTGCCGGTCTCGTGGCGCGAGCCGTCGGCCTTCATCGGCGCATCGCCGATGATGCGCAGCGGCGCCTCGGGCTCGCCCAGCAGGAAGCGCATGGTGTGGATCTTGCCATTGCGGCGGATGGTGAGGTCGAGGTGTTCGGACAGCGCGTTGACGACGGACACGCCGACGCCGTGCAGGCCGCCGGAGACCTTGTAGGAGCCTTCTTCCTCGGTGTTGGCGAATTTGCCGCCGGCGTGCAGCTGGGTCATCACGACTTCGGCGGCGGAAACACCCTCTTCCGAGTGGATGTCGACCGGGATGCCGCGGCCATTGTCGGAGACTTCGGCCGAGCCATCAGCGTAGAGCGTGACGGCGACATGGTCGGCGTGGCCGGCGAGGGCTTCGTCGATCGAATTGTCGACGACTTCGTAGACCATGTGGTGGAGACCCGAACCATCGTCGGTGTCGCCGATATACATGCCGGGGCGCTTGCGCACCGCATCGAGGCCGCGCAGGACCTTGATCGATTCAGCGTCGTAGCTTTTGGGCTTCTTGGCAGATTCTTCGCCGGCAGCTTCAGTCACGTCAGACATTCAAAACTTCCTTGTGGCGGCGCCTTCTAGCGACCGCTCAGCCTTCCCGCACGACGCCTTCGGACACTTCAAACCGCTGCGCTCGATCGCCGAACGCGTCGAACAGGGAGCGGTCTGTTCCTGTGAGCCAGGCCTGACCGCCGAGCGCGGTCAGTTCATCGTACAACGCTGCGCGCCTATCCGAATCGAGATGGGCGGCCGCTTCATCCAGTAATAGCAGAGGAGAGGGGGCAAAATCACGCTCGAAAAGCGCCTGCGCGTTAGCCAAAATGAGCCCTATTAACAAGGCTTTCTGCTCGCCTGTTGAGCACTGGTCGGCGGGCAGTCCTTTTGGGGCGTGGAAGACGCGCAAATCCGTGCGGTGAACGCCCTGCGTCGTGCGGCCTGCGGCCTGGTCGCGGGAGCGGTTTTCGCGGAGCTGCACAGCGATTTCCTGCTCGATATCGGTGAGGGCCACGCCGTTCGCGGCGTGCGTTTCGAACGCGCCATCGAGATCGATCAGGGCTTTCGGGAAGGCGCCTTCCGGGCGGGCGAGGATGGCTTCCTGCATCACCTTCACGGCGTCGATGCGGTGGATGGCCATGGCGGCGCCGGCGGAGGCCATGCCGAGTTCAAGCGCGTCAAGCCAGACAGGGTCCGCCCTGCCCCTCTCCAGCAGCACATTGCGCTGGCGCATCGCCTTTTCGTAGGCGGCGCCGGCGGAGGCGTGGCTGGGAAAGTGGGCGAGCACCTGGCGGTCGAGGAAGCGGCGGCGATCGCCCGCGGGCCCGGCGAAGACGCGATCCATCGACGGGGTGAGCCAGATGATGCGCATCAGCTCGCCCAGATCGTTCTGCGTGGTGTTGACGCCATCGAGGCGGGCGGTGCGTTTGGACCTGCCCTGCTCGTCCATTTCCAGCGACAGGGCGAGCTTGCGGTCGATGTCGCCGTCGCGCACGTCCGACGAGATCGCCCAGCTGCGCGCGAGCTGGCCGTCGGCGTCGCGGCGGATGAGGTCTGTGAACTCGGCGCCGCGCAGGCCACGGCCGGGCGACAGCATGGAGACGGCTTCCATCAGGTTGGTCTTGCCCGAGCCGTTTGCGCCATAGAGGCAGACGTGACGGCCATCGAGGCGGAGCTGGAGCGTAGCGTAGTTGCGGAAATCCTGCAGCGCGAGA
>CALMWO010000092.1 GCA_937873805.1 uncultured Hyphomonadaceae bacterium | reverse complement strand
AGAGCTGGAACTTGCCCGGAAACACGGCGCCGCGCCGATTTTCGAAGGCTTCAGTCCAGCCCTCGCAATGCCGACGAGAACACCGATATAGTCCTGACGAGGCCGGACATCTTGGTGTGTCTTGGCGAGGTGCGCATTGGCCGACGACTCCGCAGACCGGATCGAACTCTCGTTGTCGATTGCCGACCAGATGGCGGCCGTCGACCGCGACAGCTGGAACGCGCTCGCGAACCCGCCGGGCGTGCGATACGACCCCTTTCTCGACTGGGACTTTCTGGAGGCCGCCGAAAGCTCCGGCTGCGCGCAGCCAGAGACGGGCTGGACGCCTCGCCACATGCTGGCGCACGACGCGGCTGGAAAGCTGGTGGGCGCTGCTCCGCTTTACCTGAAGATGCATTCGCGCGGGGAGTTCGTGTTCGACCACTCCTGGGCGGATGCGCTGCATCGTGCGGGCGGGCGCTACTATCCGAAGCTTCTGTGCGCTGTGCCGTTCACGCCGGTGACGGGGCGCAGGCTGCTGGCCACGGGCCCGAATGCTGTTGCAATCCAGCGGGCGCTTGCAGGCGCGATCGTGGAGGTCGCGCAGCAATGGCGCGCGTCGTCGGCGCACTTCAACTTTCTGGATGAAGAGACGTGGCAGGCGCTTGGCGCGCAAGGTCTGCTACTGCGCGAGGACCAGCAATTCCACTGGATGAATCGCGGTTACAGCTCGTTCGAGGATTTTCTCTCCGCGCTCTCTTCCCGCAAGCGCAAGACGCTGCGACGCGAGCGGCGTGAGGCGCAGGAGGGGCTGGAGATCGTTCGGCTTACCGGCGCCGACCTGACCAAGAAGCACTGGGATGCGTTCTTCAAATTCTACATGGACACGGGCGGCCGGAAATGGGGCTCGCCCTATCTGAACCGGGAATTCTTTTCGCTGCTTCACGAGCGCATGGCGGACAAATGCCTGCTGATCCTGGCGTATGATGGCAAGAAGCCGATTGCCGGCGCGCTTAACCTGATCGGGTCAGATACGCTTTACGGCCGCTACTGGGGCCGTTCGGATGACAGGCCGTTCCTGCACTTTGAAATCAGCTACTATCAAGCGATCGATTTTGCCATCGAACGCGGACTGGCGCGCGTTGAGGCGGGGGCGCAGGGTGAGCACAAGCTTTCGCGGGGGTATGAGCCGACATTGACGCGCTCTGCCCACTGGATCGCCCACAGCGGATTGCGACATGCTGTGTCGGATTATCTCGACAGGGAGCGCGAGGCGGTCGAGGAAGGGATAGACGAACTCGGCGCTTATTCGCCTTTCCGAAAAGGCGGGCATCCGGCCGAGCAGGACGAGGAGAGTTTCTGATGAGCCTTGTGGGCGAATACGACGGCGCCAACATCTTCGCGAAGATCCTGCGCGGTGAAGCGCCGTGCGTGAAGATTTTCGAGGACGATGATGTTCTCGCATTCATGGACATCTTCCCGCAGAGCCAGGGCCATTGCCTTGTGATCCCGAAGAACACCACGGCGCGTAACCTCACGGACTTTCCCGCGGAAAGGCTGGGGGTGTATTTTGCAGCTGTTCAGAAGCTGACCAGGGCCGTGATCAAGGCGCTGACCCCAGACGGCGTCGTGGTGACGCAGTACAATGGCGCACCCGCCGGCCAGACGATCTTCCATCTGCACGTTCATGTGATCCCGAGATATTCGAACCTGCCGCTTCAGCCGCATCATGGCGGCAAACCGGCAGATCTCGAGGTGCTGCGCGAGCAGGCCAAACGGATCGCTGCGGCGCTCTGATCTTTCAATTCAAAGAGTTTACGCGTGCCGCGGTGCAAAACACTTGCGAAGCGAGTTCTCACGCGCCCTTCAAACTATCATTTGTTGGGTTTTCGAACCAATCGAGCCGCGAACAGA
>CALMWO010000091.1 GCA_937873805.1 uncultured Hyphomonadaceae bacterium | reverse complement strand
ACGGGCATTGGAGAGATTGGTTTCGCGGGCGCCCATCACCGAAAAAACGATCTCATTGGTAATGCCCTGCGCCATGTGCGTGTTGATGGCATAAGCAAGGTCCATCCTCTTCAGCATCGGGTCGCCGTTCTTCAGCTCGCGGACTTCACCATCCGACAGTTTCACAACGATTCCGTCTGCGCTGACCTTTTCTATGCTGGCGATCGTCGCATTGATCATCCCGCGGCCGTCGCGCTTATCGCTGTCAGTCCAGCGGATCCGTTCGCCTTCGTGGACTTCGATGCGTTTTTCCGTGCTGAGCTTCAGCCGGTTCAGTTTCCCGGTAGGGTCGATCTTGAACGGCTCCACCCGATGCTTGCGGCCGCGCATATCACGCAGTTCGACACGGCCGTTATCGAACACGCGCGCAATATGATAATCGCCTTTCGCTAGGCCAAGCTCGTTGTCACGACTTCCGACCTCGAGGAACTGGGCTTCCCGCCAATTTCGAGAATAGCGATATTCTTCCCTGGTAAGCTGAACGGTTTCTCGGACATTGAAGGCGCGACCTTCCCCTTTCAAGGTGCCTTCGGCCTTTAGCCCGTCTTGAATGATCTGGTTGGCCTGAGCGCGGCCGTCGCGGCTCGCGGAGAGCAATGTGGTCTTATCACGGTCTTCGGCAGGCAGCGCGAGCCAGGCTCCTGCGGCATCGGCAATGCGGTCCTTGCTGACCACAACGCGGTCGCCCAGGATGGAGATCGCCGCGCGCACATTTCCCGCATCGGCAAGATCGGCAACGAGACGCATGTCTTCGGTCTTCTGACGCATGTTGATGTTGACCTCGCTCACGGGGAGCTGGTCATGAATCGCGCGGGCCTGCATGACAGAAAAGCTCTTGCCGGCGTCGATCGGGTTGAGCTGCTTGCGGTCGCCGATAATGGCGAGACGGCCGACTTCCATTAGGTTGGCGATCGCCGTGAGCTTGTCCATCCGTTCGTTCGAAATCATCGACGCTTCGTCGAGGATCAAATAAGTGCCGGCGAGGTCCGCCTTCCGTGCGGCGAAGGCTTCTGGCGACGCTTCGCCTGTCAAGAATCTCTCATTGGAGTAGATGAAGCTATCGACCGTTCGCGCTTCCATGCCGGTGTCGGTCCGGAGGTCCGCGACCATCTTGTTCTGAAATGCGAGCGCCTGCGCGTCACCCCGCATATCGGCGGTCAGCAGCACAGCCTTGGTGTATTCGGCGCCGATCACCCTTGCGGCGGCATCGATCGCCTCGGCTTTCGCGACGGGCTGGAGCATGGTCGATTTGCCGGCGCCGGCACGCCCCTGCACAAGTACGATGCGGTCGAGCGAAGAAACGATCTCGATTGCGGCCGCGAGCTGCTCGTGGTTCAGCTCGCGCGGCGCGGCGAGCTTCTGCATGCGGGTCTTCGCCACGTCCGCGGGCATGAGCGGCCGAGCTTCGCCAGCCCCGATATCCATTGCCTTGAGAATCCGGCGTTCCTGTTCGATAGCTTCCCGGGTGGTGACCATATCGACCGCTTTGTCGAGGCGCTGAGACGTTTCGGGAACGAGTTCACCTTTTTCGACCAGCTCGGCGATGCGACGCTCAACCCGATCGGGGGTCACACCCTTCTCCCCGAGATCGATTGCCGTTTTGACGACATCGGCCTTGCTGAAGACCGCCTCCCGCTCGCTGAGGATACGGATCGCGCTCGCGGTCGCATATTGAGCGCGCGCCGTCGGCGGCGTTCGGGTGAGCTTGCTGAGCCCGGAGTCGACCAACGGATCTTCGGGACGCTTCAGATAATCAACCAACCGACCGCGCGTTTCGCGGACGGCGGTGTTGACCGCGCGTATCCCGCGTTCGATCGGGGATGTTCGCTCCTGCGACTTGGCGAGGGCCATCGCGTAGATTTGATCGCCATTATAGCGATATTCGCGTGCTTCAGCCCGCCACCGTTCGGCGAGTTCGGTGCGATCGCCGGCGTTCATTTTCGGGTCGCGGGTGCGCTGCGTGATCGCCCGGCGCCCTTCGGGGCTATGAACGCCGAGCGCCTCGGCCTTCGCCTTGATGTCGTTGCCGCGCTTGGAAAAGCCGTCGAGCGCCTCTTTGTTGATACGCTCGCCATTCGGGCCCAGAATCTCGAAGGCTCCGTGCTTGCCGGAAAGCTCGGTTTTATACCCCAAGCTTTCGAGCTTTTCGCGCAGGATCGCGTTGGCCATCGAACTGAGCGTAGCGCTGGCTCGGTACATCGCGCCATTGTGCCAGGCTCGCCACCCGTTATCGCTGATGACCTCACCCGTTTTCGGATCGACGCGGTCGCGCTTGCGGAATCGTTCGGGCAGGCGAGTGAGGTTGGCAATGACGGCATGAATATGACTTTGCGGATCGGTGGCGCGGCTCGTGTCATGCTGAAAGAGTGCGTAGACAAGATTGCCGGTTCGGACCGCAACATCTTTGCCGCCGACATGAACGCGGGCTTCTGCGAGATTCTTTTCTGCCCAAGCCATGGTTTCCTTCACGGCCTGAAGGTGCGCCGCCAAAATTCGGGTGTCGCCCGAGACGAGCGCGAGGAGCGACGCGGACTTTGGCATTGAAAAGGTGAAGTCGCGGCCATAGTCGCGGGTCTCGGGATTGTTTACCTGCGTCCCGTCCGGCAGCTTGCCGTCGAGGATTTTTTCGAAGACCGAAGCTTCGACCGTTCCCGACAGGCCGAGATCCCGTGATCCTTCGCCCATCCACACCGACGCGGCCTCCGACTGTTCGGCCGTATAATAATTGTCATTGGCGAAATAGTCCGCAGCCTTGCCCGGCGAATGGACGCGTCCGATCGAAACGGTCATGTCGCACCGCGCGAAAATACGAGGCCGCGCACCACGGTGCCGGTCGCTGCCGCGCGAGGATATTGGGTCAGAGTATAGATTTCAGGCGCGTGGTCTCGGGCGCGAACCAAACCAACCGAAGGGCCTGGTGCGCGAGACGCTGTTCGCGCTCGGTCGAGCGGAAGCCTTCGGCCGCAGTGAAAGGGTGCGACGCCCATGGCCGATCACTCTAAGTCGATGATGCCCGCAAAGGCGCAGTCGCGCCGGTGGAGCCGAGGCGCTCGTCGCCAGAAGGTGAAGCCGAACCACTCGCGTCTGTACCCACAAAGTTTCGCACGCGGCCAATAGAGGGCAGACCAGTAGCGCAACCCAGACGTATGACCATTATCGGTGAGCCACTTCTGAAGCGCTGTGGGAAGACGCGGCGCGAAGAATTGTTCGGATCCTGGTCGCCCCCCGAAATCGGCGAATGCAAACCACGCGGACGCCGATCCCAAGCTGATGAGAACCGCCGATGTCCAAAGAGGTTGCCCTAGCCAGAATAACGCGGTTCGTTTCAACTCATCGCCAAGCGCCAGGGGAAGGAACAGCATGGCAAGACCAAGCGCGATTGTTAGACCGCTTGTCAGAAGAGCCAGACGTGTGAGATTTCGCGGGAACGCCATCGCTCGTTCGAAGCGCAGTATCTCGAAATCAATACGCCGTGCGCCCTCTTCAGGATCGTCCATGTCCAAATGGGAGGCCAGTTCCCCATAGGCATCAGGATGACGAAGTCCGCGCTTGTTGGGGTTGGCGTCCAGAATATTCATTTTTGCCTCCATCAATCCATGCCCATGTCGAGATCGTCGCTGCCACGTGCCATCCCATCGGAGCCGAGCTCAGCGCCGCCGGCGCGGCGGTGTTCGGTCTCGCCAAAATCCATGTGGGCTTCACGCCGGGCCAACTCGCCGCTCTTTTCCTCAACTGGAATTTTCGGCGTGCGATGATTCCCCTTGCTGGCGAGGGCATCTTGCTGACCTCGACCCCCCGTAGAAGTATTGCGTGGTGCAGTGCTCGGGGGCGGGTCATCATCGATTGACCGCTTGGCGAGCGACGGATTACCGTTGCCCTTCTCGGTTTCGCCTAACGCCGCGCCCCGCCCATCCAACTGGGATCGCCCAACGTCGAGCACGTCGCGCGCTCGAACCTCCAGCCCATCCTGTAGTTTTGAAATTTCGCGACGGTCTTCCCGCTCCGCTTCGGGTTCGACGCCCGGTTCCGAACGGTCATTCGCTATGTCCTGACCGCCCCCTTCTTCGCCCTCCTCTTTATCCTCATCGCCATTGGGTGGGACGAAGTCGGACGGGGTCGGCGCCTCAATGAAGCCCTCCGCGATCGGCGGAAAGCCGACATAGGGGAAAGGCACCAGCGTCGCGGGAAACTTCTCGGGGAAGCGTATGTAAGCATGAAGGTTCGGCAGACTGGTGATGTCATCGGCGATCACCAACGCCTCTTCTTTGGTGGTCGGCGAAATCGTCGAGGCGTCGCGTGTCTGATGGGCACCATAGCTATAGGATTCGTCCATCGTGCGAACCTTGCGGAAGCCGATCAGGCGCGAACATTCCTCGGCGGTATCGCGATCGGTCGTGCGCAACATGATCTTCGTGTTGGTGAGGCTGATGATGTTTCGCGCGCCGTCGTCACCATAGGGGATACGGAGCCCCGCAA
>CALMWO010000090.1 GCA_937873805.1 uncultured Hyphomonadaceae bacterium | reverse complement strand
TGCGGACGGTAGTTGGCGAAGAACGGCGTGTGACGGCCACCTTCATCCTTGTTGAGGACGTACACCTCAGCTTCGAATTTCTTGTGCGGTTTGACCGAGCCGGGCTTGCACAGCACTTGGCCGCGCTCGACCTGCTCGCGATCGATGCCGCGAACGAGGATGCCGACGTTGTCGCCAGCCTGGCCCTGATCGAGCAGCTTGCGGAACATTTCGACGCCCGTGCAGATGGTTTTCTGCGTGTCGCGGATGCCGACGATTTCGACTTCGTCGCCAACTTTCACGATGCCGCGGTCAACCTTGCCGGTGACGACGGTGCCGCGACCCGAGATCGAGAACACGTCTTCGATCGCCATCAGGAACGGCTGGTCGAGCGGACGCTCCGGGGTCGGGATCTTTTCGTCGACAGCCGCCATCAGCTTGAGAATGGCTTGCTCGCCGATTTCCGCATCGCGACCTTCGACAGCGGCCAGAGCCGAGCCGTGAATGATCGAGATCGTGTCGCCGGGGAAGTTGTAGGACGACAGGAGTTCGCGAACTTCGAGTTCGACGAGCTCGAGCAGTTCCTTGTCGTCGACCATGTCGACCTTGTTCAGGAAGACCACGAGAGCCGGAACGCCGACCTGACGGGCGAGCAGGATGTGCTCACGGGTCTGGGGCATCGGACCGTCGGCAGCCGACACGACGAGAATGCCGCCGTCCATCTGCGCCGCGCCCGTGATCATGTTCTTCACGTAGTCGGCGTGCCCGGGGCAATCGACGTGCGCGTAGTGACGGTTGGCCGTCTCGTACTCGACGTGAGCGGTGTTGATCGTGATGCCACGCGCTTTTTCTTCCGGCGCAGCGTCGATCTCGTCATATTTCTTGGCAGTCGCGCCGCCCGTTTTGGCGAGCACGATCGTGATCGCCGCCGTCAGCGTCGTCTTGCCGTGGTCAACGTGGCCAATCGTGCCGACGTTCACGTGCGGTTTGGTCCGCGCGAATTTTTCCTTACCCATCTTTCCTACTCCGTAAATTCAATCAGCGGGGTTGGCCGCCTGTTAGGCTTCATCAGCCGCTGAGTTTCTCAATCACTTCCTTGGCGACGGCGCCGGGCACCGCCTCGTAGTGGTCGAACTGCATCGTGTAGTTCGCCCTGCCCTGCGTCGAGGAGCGCAGGTTGTTCACGTATCCGAACATGTTGGCAAGCGGCACCATCGAGTTGATGACGGTCGCGTTGCCGCGCATTTCCTGACCCAGGATCATGCCACGACGGGAGTTCAGGTCGCCGATGACTGTGCCGACGTAATCTTCCGGCGAAACAACTTCGACCTTCATGACCGGCTCGAGCAGTTTCATGCCGAGCTTTTCCGAGATTTCGCGGAACGCGGCGCGAGCCGCGATCTCGAAGGCCAGAACGCTCGAGTCGACGTCGTGATAGGCGCCGTCCGTCAGCGTCACTTTGAAGTCGATGACCGGGAAGCCGGCCAGCGGACCAGCGTTGAGGACCGACTTGAGACCTTTTTCGACGCCCGGGATGAATTCCTTCGGCACCGAACCGCCAACGATGGCACTCTCGAACACGAAACCCGAACCCGGGGGCAGCGGCTCGAACGTGAGCTTGACGCGGGCGTACTGGCCCGTGCCGCCGGACTGTTTCTTGTGCGTGTAGTCGATGTCAGCCGAACGACCGAGCGTTTCGCGGTACGCCACCTGCGGCGCACCGATGTTCGCATCGACCTTGTAGGTACGGCGCAGAATGTCGACTTTGATGTCGAGGTGAAGTTCGCCCATGCCTTTGAGGCGGGTCTGGCCCGACTCGTGGTCGGTCGACACGCGGAACGAGGGATCTTCAGCGGCCAGACGTTGCAGCGCGAGCGCCAGCTTTTCCTGGTCGGCTTTGGATTTCGGCTCGATCGCGATCTCGATGACCGGCTCGGGGAATTCCATCTTTTCGAGGATGACCGGGTGGGCCGGATCGCAAAGCGTATCGCCCGTGGTCGATTCCTTGAGAGCAGCCACCGCGACGATGTCGCCGGCGAAAGCTTCCTTGATGTCCTTGCGGTCGTTCGCATGCATTTCGAGCATGCGGCCGATGCGCTCTTTCTTCTCCTTGGTGGAGTTGAGGAGCGTGGTGCCCGAGTTCAGCGTGCCCGAGTAGACGCGGCAGAACGTGATCGAACCGACGAACGGGTCGTCCATGATTTTGAAGGCGAGCATCGACAGCGGAGCATCGTCCGTCTGCGGGCGCTCGATTTCCTGGTCGTTCTTCGGGTCGATGCCTTTGACGGCCGGCACGTCGAGCGGCGACGGCAGGTAGTCGACAACGGCGTCGAGCAGGGGTTGAACGCCCT
Organism: uncultured Hyphomonadaceae bacterium; assembly: GCA_937873805.1. Taxonomy (GTDB): domain Bacteria; phylum Pseudomonadota; class Alphaproteobacteria; order Caulobacterales; family Hyphomonadaceae; genus UBA7672. The sequence goes on along the minus strand of CALMWO010000090.1, from coordinate 3,543 downwards.
TGTTCTTGAAGGCCGAGCCACACAGAACCGGGTAGAACGCGCCCGTCAGAACGGCTTTGCGGATCAGGCGCTTGATCGTTGCGACGTCCGGCTCTTTACCTTCGAAGAAGGCAGCCATGACTTCGTCATCGAGTTCAGCGACGGCTTCGATCAGCTTGGCGCGGTATTCCTGCGCTTGCTCAAGGAGGTCGTCAGGGATCGCGACGACGTCGTATTTCGCGCCGAGCGATTCATCGTGCCAGACGATGCCGCGCATCTCGACCAGGTCGACCACGCCTTTGAAGGTGTTCTCGATGCCGATCGGAAGTTGCAGCGGAACCGGCTTCACGCCGAGACGCTTCACCAGATCGTTGACGCAGTTGTAGAAGTCCGCGCCGATCTTATCCATCTTGTTCGCGAAGACGATCCGCGGAACGTTGTATTTGTCGGCCTGACGCCAGACGGTTTCCGTCTGCGGCTCAACGCCCTGGTTGCCGTCGAGCACCGCAACGGCGCCGTCGAGCACGCGAAGCGAACGCTCGACTTCGATCGTGAAGTCGACGTGTCCGGGGGTGTCGATGATGTTCAGGCGCTTGTCCTGCCAGAAGCAGGTCGTCGCGGCGGACGTGATCGTGATGCCGCGCTCTTGTTCCTGTTCCATCCAGTCCATCGTGGCGGCGCCGTCGTGGACTTCGCCGATCTTGTGCGACTTGCCCGAGTAGAACAGGACGCGTTCGGTCGTCGTGGTTTTGCCGGCGTCGATGTGCGCCATGATCCCGAAGTTACGGTAATCTTCGAGCTTGTGTGTGCGAGGCATGGGGAGCCCTCTGTATGCGTATTGCGGCGAACCGCCGGGTTACCAGCGGTAGTGCGAGAAGGCCCGGTTGGCTTCCGCCATACGGTGGGTGTCTTCGCGCTTCTTCACGGCGGAGCCGCGACCGTGGGCGGCGTCAAGCATCTCGGCAGCGAGACGCTCTTGCATCGTGTTTTCCGAACGGGCGCGAGCGGCGATGATCAGCCAACGGATCGCGAGAGCCTGACGGCGCTCGGGACGAACCTCGACCGGAACCTGATAGGTGGCGCCGCCGACGCGACGCGAACGCACTTCAACCGACGGCGCGACGTTGCCAAGGGCTTCGTGGAACAGCTCGGGCGCCGGACGCTTCGATTTCGAAGCGACGGTCTCGAGCGCGCCGTACACGATCTGCTCGGCGGCGGATTTTTTGCCCTGATACATGACCTGGTTCATGAACCGGGTGATGACCTGATCGCCATACTGGGCGTCGGGAAGGACTTGGCGTTTTTCTGCGCGGTGGCGACGGGACATGTCTTGCTCTGCTCAGCTTATTTCGGACGCTTAACGCCGTAGTGCGAACGGCGCTTCTTGCGGTCTTTGACGCCCTGGGTATCCAGCACGCCGCGGAGAATGTGGTAACGCACGCCCGGCAAGTCTTTCACGCGGCCGCCACGGATCAGGACCACCGAGTGCTCCTGAAGGTTGTGGCCTTCGCCGGGGATGTAGCAAACGGCTTCGTGCTGGGTGGTCAGACGCACCTTCGCGACTTTCCGGAGAGCCGAGTTCGGCTTCTTCGGGGTCGTCGTGTAAACGCGCGTGCAGACGCCGCGCCGCTGGGGGCACCCTTTAAGCGCCGGAACCTTGTTCCGGGCCGGCTTATCGTGCCGCGGCTTGCGGATCAGCTGCTGAATCGTAGGCATCTACCCTCGCTCGTCACACCAAATCGCCGGGCTTTTCGAAGCCAAATCGGCGCGTCTTGCCTGCAAAAACTTTGGCCGTGACAACCCAAGGGCTGTCCCGGCGGAACTCTGTAGGAGGCTTTCGCTCTCTTAAGTCACATCGCCTTAACCGCGTTTGGAATAGATTCCACGGCCGGTCCGGTGATGTGAGCCGGGGCTATACTGGCCCACCCCGACTGGGTCAAGTGCGGCCGCGCCCTGAATCTGCGGCTTGGCGGCTCAGCCGCCCCGCTGATGGCGGCAAGCCTTATGAGACAGCGATAAACTGCCTGACGGCGGCGTCAAACGGTTCCGGCTGATCGACGGTTACGAGATGGCCGCAGTCGTCGAAAACAACCAACTCTCCCCTCCCCCTGGGCAGGGCTTCGGCCACTTCGATTCCCCATTTCGCCGGGGTAACCGGGTCATGGGAACCGGCGACCACCAGAACCGGGCATTCGACCCGGCCCAGCCGTTCACGGAAATCAAACCGGAAAGCCTCGCCATCAGGTCCAAAGAATCGGGCGCTGGCTGCCGGATTCAAGACGGAGCGACGCGTTCCGTCCGCCAGTGAGGACAAGTCCCTCCTGCGGGAATACAGCGGCAAACAGTGCCTGTAGAACGCAATATAGTCTTCCTCGGTGGGCTTGCCGTACATGGCCCGCGCGGCGCGCCCCGCCTCTGGCCCGCCAAGGTCCTCATACCCGGCAACCAGACCGTCCTGCTGCATCCGCGAGCAGGCGTTCAACAAGATCGCCCCGCCCGCCCTCGCCGGATACCGCGCCAGAAACGACTGGACCATCAGTGTTCCGCCCGATGAGCCGAGCACGAAGGGCTTTTCCAGATCCAGGGCATCACAGAACGCAGCAATGTCGTCGCCCCACTGGTCGAGCGTCCAGCCGGATTCCGGGCCGTAATCGCTCCGCCCACCCCCGCGCGGATCGAGATAAACGACCTGCGCCACGTCAGCGAACCGATCAAAATAGGGCCGAAGCGTCTGATGATCGCCGCCCGGCCCGCCCGGAACGCAGACCAGCACCGGCTTCTCCCGCAGATGCGGTCCGGAAACATCCAGCTGCGGATTGAGAACGTCGAAGAACAAACGCACGCCGTTGACGGTCACGAACATGCACGCCTCCCAGGATTGAAATGATGTGGTGATGCAGAAGGACGATTGAAGCCGCGTCAGTCGCCTTGTTGAGCGATCTGCCCGCACGGCTTGCCGCAAGTCCAAACGCAGCGAAGGCGGACTTTCGTCCGCCTTCGCCTTTGGTTCTGATTGTCTGGTCGACCTATTCCGCGGCCGGCAGGGCCGGAAGGGGTTGGTTGACCTTGCGCTGTTCCTTCAGGCGCACGTCGCGGTCGCCAGCGAGCTTGCGGTATTTCCGCAGCGCGCCGCCGGTGCCAGCCGGAATGAGACGGCCGACGATGACGTTCTCCTTGAGGCCCTCGAGCGGATCGACCTTGCCCTGGATCGCCGCTTCCGTGAGGACGCGGGTGGTTTCCTGGAAGGACGCCGCCGAGAAGAACGAGCGGGTCTGCAGCGAGGCCTTGGTGATGCCGAGCAGGACGCGCGTGCCCTTGGCGGGCTCACGTCCGGCCTTGATCGCCGCAGCATTGGCTTCCTCGAATTCCAGAGCGTCGACAGCTTCCCCGTTGAGCAGCGTGGTCGAGCCGCCTTCGGAGATTTCCACCTTCTTCAGCATCTGGCTGACGATGACTTCGATGTGCTTGTCGTCGATCGGCACGCCTTGCAGACGATAGACCTTCTGGATCTCGTTCACGAGATAGTCGGCGAGAGCCTCGACGCCGAGAATGGACAGGATGTCC
>CALMWO010000089.1 GCA_937873805.1 uncultured Hyphomonadaceae bacterium | reverse complement strand
TGTCCTGCGCATGAGCGCGAGCGGCCGGTGCTGCAAACGCCGCAAGACAGATGATAAAGCGCGCGAGCATGAAAGACCCCCGCGACAGCATTGCTGCCGCCGAGCGGATTTCCCAAGTGATTTCTGGCGACCGCGCGTAGCCGGCACGGACGCGCGCAATTAAAAGCCCGCGCCTTTGGTGAAGGCGCGGGCTTTTTGTGCGTGGGCGGTAAAGCGACTACGGCTTGGGCTGGTTGACCTTGAGGTCGCACGACGAACCCGGCGGCGGCGTGAGGCCGTCAGCCTTCATCTGAGCGATCTGTGCGTTCACCATCGAGCAATCGACGGGCGCGCTCTTGCCCGGGCTGGTGATGATGTAGCCGGGCCCGGTTTCGCAGGCGACTTCCCAGAGGTCGTTGTTGTCGTTGGTGACGCCGCGCAGCGAAGCTTCGGTGACCTTGCAGGCGGAAAGGCCGGAAGCGGAGGCGGCCGATTTGGCGCCGTTGAGCACCTGGCCGGGGTTGAGCTTGCGGCCGCGGCGATCAAGGACTTGCGCATAGGCGCCGGATAGTTCGTTTCTCATGCGGTCGGTGTCGTAGTTCGAGGCGCGGTCGCCCATATTCTGGCCGGCACCGGCGGGCGAGGTCATCGGGCCGCCGCCAGCCTTCTGGTTGAATTGAGCGTGTGCAACAGACATGGGCGCTGTGAGGGCAACTGCCGCAAGCGCGATAAACTTCAGAGCTTTCATTTGAGATCCTGATCCCCTTGAGAGTGACAATTAGTACGGGCGGTTCGCGCGGAGGCAAGTTACCGAAGTGCGCAGCAGGCGCGTGATCGCAATTGCGTTCGGCGGCACCGCGCCCCGGGGCGCCAATTCCTGTTTCGCGACCAGCTCACGCAAGCTTGTTTGCTTGTTGCGAGCGAGTCGCAAAAAACGTGCGACTTGAAGGCGCTATCGCGCAGTTCGGTTTGATCTGAGTCTAGGAAACCGGCGCGGGCGGGCTTAGGTTCTGCCTCGACGCGCCCACAGAAGCGCGAGTTGTTGCGCCAAGAGAAACGCCCCAATGAAGCATCTGGCCGCTTTCGAGAATGCCCTTGAGGAAATCCGCTCAGAGGGCCGATACCGGGTTTTCATCGATGTGAAGCGATACCGGGGCGAGTTCCCGAAGGCTTCCGTCCGGCACACGGATGGCCGCGAGCAGGATGTGATCGTCTGGTGCTCGAACGACTATCTGGGCATGGGCCAGGACCCCGACGTGATCGAGTCCATGAAGGAAGCGGTCGATACATTCGGCGCCGGTTCGGGCGGCACGCGCAACATCTCGGGCACGACGCGCTACCACGTTGAGCTGGAGAAGGAACTGGCTTCGCTCCACGGCAAGGAAAGCGCGCTGCTGTTCACGTCTGGCTATGTGTCGAACGAGGCGACGCTGTCGACGCTCGCCAAGATCATGCCGAACGTCATCATCTATTCGGACGAGCTGAACCACGCCTCGATGATCGAGGGGATCAAGCGCGCCCATTGCGCCAAGCGCATCTTCCGCCACAACGACCTGGCTCACCTGCGCGCGCTGCTGGAAAACGATCCGGCTGATGCGCCGAAAGTTATCGCCTTTGAGTCTGTCTACTCGATGGACGGCGACGTCGCCCCGATGCACGCGATCTGCGACCTCGCTGAAGAATTCGACGCGATGACTTATCTCGACGAAGTTCATGCGGTTGGCATGTATGGCCATGAAGGCGCGGGCGTCGCCCAGCGCGATGGCGTGATGGACCGCATCACGATCTGCGAAGGCACGCTGGCGAAAGCCTATGGCGTGATGGGCGGCTACATCGCCTCCAAGACGGCGATCGTGGATGCGATCCGCTCGATGGCGCCGGGCTTCATCTTCTCGACCTCGACATGCCCGGTGCTGGCCGCCGGCGCGCTGACCTCGATCCGCAAGCTGCGGAGCGACTATGGCCGCGACCTGCGCAAGATCCACCAGGAGAAGGCCGAGATGCTTCGCCAGAAGCTGATCGCTGCGAAGCTGCCGGTGATGATGGCGGACACGCACATCGTGCCGCTGCTGGTTGGCGACCCGGAGCGCTGCAAGGCGCTGTCCGACACGCTGCTGTTCGACTTCGGCATTTATGTGCAACCGATCAACTACCCGACCGTGCCGAAGGGCACGGAACGGCTGCGCTTCACGCCATCGCCGCAGCACACCGAAGCGATGATGGACGAGCTGGTCTCGGCGCTTCTGGCGATCTGGAAGCAGCTGGGCCTGCAGCGCGCGGCGTAACGACCGGCTTCAACACAGCAGACAAAGGCGCGGCAGTTGCCGCGCCCTTTTGCTTTTGCGCCGCCGCCCGCAGCGGTTTATCGTTCTCTCAGCAGCGGGACAGCTGCAGGGGGAGAAAGTCATGGGCAGACCACTACGGCGCATGCTTGGTCTGGTTGTCGCCGCGGCTATCACGGCGAGCGTCGC
>CALMWO010000088.1 GCA_937873805.1 uncultured Hyphomonadaceae bacterium | reverse complement strand
CGCGCGTGATGAGGCCGGCGCTTTCCAGCACTTTCAAATGGCGCGAGATGGCGGGGAGCGAGATGTCGAACGGTTTGGCGAGATCGTTGACGGTGGCCTCGCCGTGGGCAAGGCGGGCAAGGATGGCGCGACGCGTTGGGTCCGCGAGGGCGGAGAGCGTCTGCGAGAGGGGGTCCTGCATCTGCATTATTTAGCAATCGTGTTAATTAACATGATTGCTAAATATGGTGCGGATCGCGAAGCGTCAAGCGCGGTTTGAAGGGAAATCCTTACACGCTTCCGTTCCGCCGGTTTTCGCGTATAAGCCGCGCACATCGGAGTGTGGCGCAGTCTGGTAGCGCATCTGCTTTGGGAGCAGAGGGTCGTTGGTTCGAATCCAGCCACTCCGACCATTTCCTTCCCGGTAATGAGATGACTGATCGTCCCGTGATCCTGCTGGCGGCTCATGGCGAGCGCGGTGGGGCTGCGAACAATGCGCGGCTGGCGGAGATTGTCGCGCAGGTTGGCGCGGCGATTCCCGAGGCGGATGTCGGGTCTATTCTGGTCAATGTAGAGGGTGTGGCCGAGCGGGCGCTGGCGGCGTGCGGCACGCGGCCGGTGGTTTGCCTGCCATTGCTGTTCTCTGACGGGTATTTCTACACGCAGAGGCTGAAGCCGGCTTTTGTGGCGGAGACGCATAGACTGGCGCCGCCGCTGGCGATGTGGCGGTCGTTTGCGCCTTTTCTCGCGGACAATCTGGCGTTGCGGACGATCTCGCATGCGGCCGACCCAAGGGTTGTGCTGGTGGCGCATGGGTCGAAGCAGACGGGCAGGTCGGCGGTTTGTGCGCGGCAGGTCGCGACCCTGATGCAGGCGCGGTATGGCCGGGTCGAGGTGGGGTTTCTGGAGGAGCCGCCGTTTGCGCGCGATCTGGCGGCGATGGCTGAGCCGCCATGGTCGGCCGTGGGGCTGTTCCTAGGGGAGGGTTTGCACGGGGGTGAGGATTTCGACGTGCTGGTCTCGACCGCCCGGAACACGCCTGTAGCAGCCTTTACGGTGGGCGAATTGCCCGGGTTGCCGGGCCTGATCGCCTCGGAAGCCCGCGACCGCCTGCGCAGTTGAATTTTCATGACTTTGCGGGCAGATAGGAGACGTTACGGAGTCGCCTGATGCTCGCGAAAATCTACCGCCCCGCCCGGAACGCCATGCAGTCCGGCACGGCCAAGTCCCAGGAATGGATGCTCGAATTCGAGAGCGAGACCGCGCGCACGGTCGATCCGCTGATGGGCTGGATTTCGAACGCCGACACGAACCCGCAGGTGCGGATGACGTTCGAGACGCGCGAAGAGGCGATCGATTTCGCCAGACGCCAGAACATCCCCTTCCAGGTGACCGAGCCGCGCGAAGCCAAGCGCGTGATCAAGACGTATGCCGACAATTTCTCGGCCGTCCGCAGGAAACAGTGGACCCACTAGGTCTCAGGCCGGTCCCGTGTCTGGCCTCGGTTCGTGAACCCGCTTAAGACGCCCTCTGCTGCGCCAGAGATCCCGTAGCTCAACTGGATAGAGCACCCGCCTTCTAAGCGGGTGGTTGCAGGTTCAAGTCCTGCCGGGATCGCCAGCGGTTTTGATCATGCCCCGCAGTTTTCGTCATGCAATGTCCGGCTTGACTGGCTTTCGTGGGCAATGAAGCTGTCGCCAGTCGTGGAGGGGGCAGCATGAGAATTCTGGGGCCGGTTCTGGCTGTATGCCTGACGCAGGCGGCGTTTGCGCAGCCGCCGGAGGTTCCAGCGGAGATACGCGACCTGATCCATGAGACTGCTGAGGAGTTCGGCCTGACGCCCTATGGCGACGTGGTCATGAGCGAGCTTGATGATGAGGACTCGGAGACGATCGAGGTGAGGGTCGCGCCGGACAAGCTCACCTACATCAGCGTCGAGGGGAATGACGACACGCTCGATATCGGCTTGCGCGCAACGGCCGGTTCGAAGGAGTTTGTTCCCGAGCTCGGCTCCGTCCTGCAGATTCCGCCGGGCAATGGCGACAAGGCGACGGTCGAAGTCTCAATGTCGTGCGACTACATTTCCTGCAGATATTTCGTGCAAGCGTTCGTGCGTTAGTGGGAGTGCGACTGCCAATGCTCAAACGCTCTGGTTTCGCGCTGGTTGGCGCTTTGCTGCTTGTCCTCGCGGGTTGCGGAGGTGGCGGGGGCGGGAGCAGCGGTGGCGGCGCTGTCGTAACGCCGCCTCCCAGCGGGCCTACGTGGACGCGAGGGGTTTTCCAGAGCGCCAGCACGTTCGAGAACCGTTGCGCCGCGCCGCGCACGGGCGCGGACAGTCAGGGGCGGGCGTTTCCCGACCAGGCAGGGTCGCTGGCGCAGGAACTCTTCTGGCTGCGGTCGTGGACCAATCAGACATATCTCTGGAACACCGAGGTGGTTGACCAGAACCCGTCGGGGTTCACGGATCGGCTTGCGTATTTCAACGTGCTCAAGACGAACGCCGCCACGGCATCGGGCCAGCCCAAGGACCGTTTTCATTTCACGGTCAACACGGCGGAGTATCTGGCGCAGGTAACCTCGGCGCCGACGGTCGGTTATGGCGCGGAGATCCGCGTGTTCTCCAGCACGCCGCCACGCGATGTGCGCGTCATCTTCACGACGCCGGGCACGCCGGCGACCGTGCTTGAGAACGGCAGGCCAAAGCTGGAGCGTGGCGCGCGTATCCTGAACGTGGATGGGATCGATCTCGTCAATGGCGGCGCCACACAGGGGGAGATCAATACGCTGAACAACGGGCTATTTCCGATCGACGTGGCCAATCATGCGTTCGTATTGCGCTATGCGGACGGGACCGAGCGGCCAGTGATGTTGAGTGCAGACGCGCTGGTCGAAGCGCCGGTGAACCGCCAGAGCGTCATCACGACGCCGACGGGCAAGGTGGGCTACATCCTGCTCAACACATTCAGCCCCTACAGCACCGAGAAGGGGCTTGCCGACGCGATCGCGGCGATGAAGACGCAGGGCGTCAGCGATGTCGTGCTCGACCTGCGCTACAATGGCGGCGGACTGCTCGCGATCGCGTCGCAGCTCAGTTACATGGTGGCCGGCCCGGCGCGCACGAATGGGCATGTGTTTGAACGGTTGAGGTTCAATGCTGCGGCGGGCGCATCTAACCCGGTGACGGGCGCAGCGAATTCGCCAACGCCTTACTATTCGACGGGGGTTGGGTTCTCCGTTCCAAACGGGACCGCCCTGAGCACGCTCGACCTGCCGCGTGTCTTCGTGCTGAGCACGTCGAGCACATGTAGCGCCAGCGAGTCTGTCATCAACGGCCTGCGTGGCGTCGATGTCGAGGTTATACTGATTGGGAGCACAAGTTGCGGGAAGCCGTTTGGCTTCTATCCCGAAGACAATTGCGGGCAGACCTATTTTTCCGTCCAGTTCCAGGGCGTCAACGACAAGGGCTTTGGCGATTATCCCGATGGGTTCACGCCATCGAATTCGTCGTCGGCGAATGCCGTGAAGGTCACGGGTTGCGCGGTGGCCGATGATTTCAGCCATGATCTTGGCGACACGAACGAGGCCATGCTTTCCGCCGCGCTTGGCTTTCGAGCGAACGGGACGTGCCCGCTGCCGCCTGCAACGAGCATAGGCGTCGCGCGCGTTCGGGATACGGGCGAGCCGATACGGACGACGGGCAGATCGCAGGCCGTCGAAATCCTGCGGAGCATGCGCGATTTGTCGATGCCTGATCGTGGGGCGCGGCCATGACGCGTGATCTGCTTGCGGTTCTGTGTGCGACCGGCTTGCTGGCCGGTGGGTGTCAGTCGACCGCGGGAACGCCAGAGCCAGCTCTTCTCATTCAGGGCGACGGCCCGGCGATGGAGCAGCTGATGGCTGCGCTTGAAAAAGATCTGGGCCGCCGGGTGATCGACCTTGGTCCGAGCGATCCCACGCTGAGCCCGGTGATCTCGGTGCTGCCCGTTCCATCTGGCCCGCTCAACGACAGGAACACGGCCCTGCCGACGGTCTTTCGCCTTGAGTTCGATGGACAAATCTGTTCGCTTTTTCGCGAGGAGACCGGTCTTCGCATCACGCTTGCAGGCGTGAAGTGCCGCGCTGCCTTCTCGCATTAGGGCGGGCGCCCGAAGGAGGACAGCTGGAACGCCCGGCGGCGCATGTCATTGCAGTAACCAAACGCCGTCTCGTGCGTTGATGCTTCAGACCCGCAATTGATGCGGGCCGATTGCATGCCAACCAGGACGGGAGCGTATCATGGCCGACAAAACACCTTCAGACAGCCCTCTTGCCGCGGACCGGCTAGATTCCAAATTCAACGCCCATGCCGGCGACGAGCATCATTCATGGACCGAAGGTCTGCCTCATGATTTCACGGGCTGGGGACCGCGGACGCCGGATCCATCCGAGGATCTACATGTCGCCGACGACGGATTGCATTGGGCCGGCGAAGAGAGCCACCGACATATTGTGTGGAGCTTCGATCGCAAGCACCGGCATCACTAGCGGCTGTCGTGACTTCGAAGCTGACGCCGGCGGCCTTCTGGGCCGCCGGTTTCGTTTCAGGAACCGGTGTGGCGTGGCGACGTTGCTGGGCGAGATGGCTCAGCGAGGTGTTAGTTCAGCACTTCGCCGCCGCCGGGGCACGAGGTTCCGGCTCCGACACCCGGATTGGTTTTGGCTGTCCATGCCTGCAGCCCGTCGCGCCAGGCCGTGTAATTCGGCAGGGGGAGTGCTGCGCGCGCAATGTCTGTGCGGTCGCGCACGAGAACAATCTCGGGTGATTTCATTGCATCGACGGCCGTGGCCAGCTTTGCAAAGTCTGCCGGGCTCAGGGTTGGCGGTTTTCCGTCTCCGTCCGTGCCGGCCGTGTCCAGCCATACGGAATACATGCCGGAGCTGAGCGAGGCAGGGTTGGTTTCGAACGGGCCGAAAGTTGCGCCGTCGACAACCAGTTTGACGGTAATCGGAGCGCCGGGGATCGGTTTGAAGTTGAGGCCAATGGCGCGGAAGCTGATCGAGCCGATGGCTGGCTTTGTCTTGCCGTCGCGGGCAACGACGTAGGCGACGCTCATGGACACGTTCGAATAGGGGTTGAGCAGATATTTCGCTTCGGAGGGATAAGTGACGCCGCCGGCGGAGATGCCGGTGTTGTAGTTGAACTCGGCGCGGGCATCGGCGCCGGCGGCCTTGCCCAGCGACAGGAACATGTATCGTCCTGATTCAGGCTTGCTGTCGTCGGCAAGAACCAGCCTGCAGCGGGTGATCCAGTCAGCCTGCTGTGCGAGGGCGAGCGGCGCCTGCGACAGGCCAAGCGCTGTCGCGATCAAGAGACGCGGCAGCGTGAGCAGTTTAGAAGAGTTCATGATTGCCGTCCCCTGGTCCAGATCTGGCGAGGCTAGTGCGCCAGAGTGCGATGTCCAGCCAGCGCCTGCAGGCGGCGCCAGCACTCACACATCTTGAGCGCTACTGCTCTCAAAAGGCAGGTTTGGCCCGTAGGGGACGCGGCGCTGCTGCATTTGCCGGGGCAAAAGACGGAAAAGTGAAACTGCTGCACATTAGCAGCGCAGCGGGTGTGGCGCCTGCATCACTTCGTGCGAACCGCAACATCACATTGTTCAAATGTTTGAAGGGACTGGTTCACGCGACGTATTCTTCTACTATCCTGATTCATGACGCCGGGGCGGGTTGAGCAGTCACCCTCTTCAATTCGTCTCAAGGGCGCCGACATTTGAGGAGAGACTTCCTCAACGCACCACCGGGGTAGCGTCCGCCGCAGACCTACGACGTGGCACACGCTTCACCGGCCAGGTGCAACCTGAGAGGCGCACGCTCGGCTAAACAGCAGGCCGATGCGACAGACCTCGAAGGCGTACCGGTAGATCGTGCTGCTTTCGGAATGGGAGCTACGATGTCGCGCGACTTGTTCGACAGTTACACAAAGGCCTTTGAAACCCGTCGCGAGACGGTGATGACGATTCAGGAATACCTGGAAGGGTGCAAGAAGGATCCGCTGATGTATGCGGGTCCACACGAGCGCCTGCTGGCCGCGATCGGCGAGCCGGAGATGGTCGACACGTCGCGGGATTCGCGGCTGGGGCGCATCCACTCCAACAGGACCATCCGGGTCTATCCGCGCTTCTCCGAGTTCTACGGGATGGAGGAGACGATCGAGCGGATCGTCGCCTTCTTCCGGCAGGGCGCGCAGGGGCTGGAGGAGCGGAAGCAGATTCTCTACCTGCTGGGACCAGTTGGCGGCGGCAAGTCTTCGCTGGCCGAGCGCATCAAGGCGCTGATGGAAGACCAGTACATTTATGTGCTGAAGGCGGGGAATGATCTCTCGCCGGTCTTCGAGAGCCCGCTGGCGCTGTTCGATCCTGAAATCCAGGCGGCGCAGCTGGGCAAGGACTATGGCATTCCGCGGCGCAGGCTGACGGGATTGATGAGTCCCTGGGCGCTGAAGCGGCTGGATGAGTTCGGCGGCGACATCACCAAGTTCAGGGTCGCGAAGGTGAAGCCGTCGCGGTTGCGCCAGATCGGCATTTCCAAAACGGAGCCCGGTGACGAGAACAACCAGGATGTGTCGTCGCTGGTCGGCAAGGTGGATATCCGCAAGCTGGAGATGCACTCGCAGTCCGACCCGGACAGCTATTCGTATTCGGGCGGGCTCAACCGGGCGAACCAGGGCGTTCTCGAGTTCGTCGAGATGTTCAAGGCGCCGATCAAGATGCTGCACCC
>CALMWO010000087.1 GCA_937873805.1 uncultured Hyphomonadaceae bacterium | reverse complement strand
CCGCGTTCTCGGACAGGTCGCCATGGCTGCGCGCTTCCGAGATCGCAGCGATGATCGCCGGACGCTCTTCGGATTTGAGAACCTTCAATTCTGACTGCAGGGCTTCAAAGCCTTCAGCCGTCATGGGGATGCGCTGCATCGGGTAGTCCTGTTCAAAACACCTGAATTACACGGAATCATTCCTACCGACGGGTAACATCGGCACGGTCAGGAACGATCAAGAGTAAGTCTGAAGCGCTCCGGCTTCAAGCGGGCTGGTTTTCAGCGACCTGATGGCCTGAACGGCCGCCCGCGCCCCCGAAATAGTCGTGTAATAGGGGATGCCGTGCTGCAGGGCCGCGCGCCGGATCGAGGCCGAATCGACCAGCGATTGCGCACCTTCGGTGGTGTTGAACACCAGCTGGACCTTGCCGTTGAGCAGGGCGTCGACGACGTGCGGCTGGCCTTCCAGCACCTTGTTCACGCGGTCCACCTTGATCCCGCGCTCGGCAAGAAACTGTGCAGTCCCCGCCGTGGCGATGATGGTGAAGCCCAGTTCGGCGATTTCGCGGGCGGGTTGCTCGATCGACGCCTTGTCGCCCTCACGGACGGAAATGAACACGCAGCCCTTGGCGGGCAGGGCCATTCCGGCGGCGATCTGACTTTTGAGGTAGGCCGCGCCGAACGACACATCGAGGCCCATGACCTCGCCGGTGGAGCGCATCTCCGGCCCAAGCAGCGGGTCCACGCCCGGGAAGCGCGAGAACGGGAACACGGCTTCCTTAACCGCAATGCGTGGGCCGGTGATGGGCCCTGCGCCGATGTTGAACGTCGCGAGTTTCTCGCCAGCCATCACCTTGGCCGCGATTGCCGCGAACGGCTGGCCGACGGCTTTGGCGACGAACGGAACGGTGCGCGAGGCGCGCGGGTTGGCTTCGAGCACGTAGATCTCGTCGCCCTTCACCGCAAACTGCACGTTCATCAGGCCTTTGACGTTGAGCGCTTTGGCCAGTTTGCGCGCCTGTTCGGAGAGGCGGTCGACGATCTCTTTCGACAGGGTGTAGGGCGGAATTGAGCAGGCGCTGTCGCCGGAGTGAATGCCGGCTTCCTCGATGTGTTCCATGATGCCGGCGACGTGCGTGTCCGTGCCGTCGCACATGGCGTCCACATCGACTTCGATGGCGTCGGAAAGGTAGCGGTCAACCAGCAGCGGCGTGTCGCCTGACACCTGCACAGCCTCGCGCACATAGCGGCGCAGGTCCGTTTCGTCGTGAACGATTTCCATGGCGCGGCCGCCGAGCACGAAACTGGGGCGCAGCATGACCGGGTAGCCGATGCGGTTGGCGGCAGCGACGGCCTCTTCGTCGGTACGGGCAATCGCCGCCGGGGCCTGTTTGAGGCCGATCTTGTCGAGCAGCTTGGAGAAGTGTTCCCGGTCTTCGGCAAGATCGATCGAATCCGGCGTCGTGCCGAGGATCGGTGCGCCTGAAGCCTTGAGACCCTGCGCAAGTTTGAGCGGCGTCTGGCCGCCGAACTGGACGATCACGCCCATGAACTCGCCAGCGGTTTGTTCAAGGTGGATGATCTCGCTCACGTCCTCGAGCGTCAGCGGCTCGAAGTACAGGCGATCGGACGTGTCGTAGTCGGTCGAGACTGTCTCAGGGTTACAGTTCACCATGATGGATTCGATCTTCAGATCGGCCATGGCGAAGGCAGCGTGGCAGCAACAGTAATCGAACTCGATGCCCTGGCCGATGCGGTTGGGTCCACCGCCGAGGATCATGGCCTTGCGGCGTGTGGAAGGCTCCGCCTCGTTCTGTGGCGGGATGATCTCCCCGTTGGCGCCAATCCAGCCCGTCTCATAGGTCGAGTACAGGTAAGGCGTCTTGGCCGCGAATTCTGCCGCGCAAGTGTCGATGCGCTTGTAGACCGGGCGCACATTCAGCTTGTGACGCGCCGCGCGAACATCGAGTTCCTTGCCGCCGGTGAGCTTGGCGAGGCGCACATCCGAGAAGCCCATCGCCTTGATGCGCGTCCATTCGGCGGCGTCTTTCGGTAGGCCTTCCTTCTTGATGCGTGCTTCTTCCGCAATGATCTCGGAGATCTGGCGCAGGAACCATTTGTCGATCTTCGAGGCGTTGTGGATCTCGTCGACCGTCAGGCCCTCACGGAACGCCTGGCCGACATTCAGCAGGCGTTTCTCGGTCGGGCGTGAGACGGCTGCGATCAGCGAATTGCGATCGCTGCCGCCCGGGATTTCCTGTTCGTCGAAGCCGGAAATTCCGGTTTCCAGCGAACGCAGCGCCTTCTGCAGCGATTCATGGAAGGTCCGGCCAATGGCCATGGCCTCGCCGACAGACTTCATCTGCGTCGTCAGCGTGGTGTCGGCGCCCTTGTACTTCTCGAAGGCGAAGCGCGGGATCTTGGTGACCACGTAATCGATCGTCGGCTCGAACGAGGCGGGCGTCACGCCCGTGATATCGTTGTCGAGTTCGTCGAGCGTGTATCCGATAGCCAGTTTTGCGGCGATCTTCGCGATCGGGAAGCCCGTGGCTTTGGATGCCAGCGCCGATGAACGCGAGACGCGCGGGTTCATCTCGATGATGACCAGACGGCCATTGTCCGGGTTCACGGCGAACTGAACGTTCGATCCGCCCGTCTCGACGCCGATCTCGCGCAGCACAGCAATCGAGGCGTTGCGCATGACCTGATATTCGCGATCGGTCAGCGTGAGGGCGGGGGCGACCGTGATCGAGTCGCCGGTGTGGACGCCCATCGGGTCGATGTTCTCGATCGAGCAGATGATGATGCAGTTGTCCGCCTTGTCGCGGACGACTTCCATCTCGAACTCTTTCCAGCCGAGCAGGCTCTCGTCGATCAGGATCTGGCTGACCGGCGACATCTGCAGGCCGCGCGTGACGATGTCTTCGAATTCCTGGCGGTTGTAGGCCACGCCGCCGCCAAGGCCGCCGAGCGTGAACGCCGGGCGCACGATGCAGGGCAGGCCAACGATCTCCATCTGCTTCATCGCTTCGATGAAGCCGGCCTTGAGGTCGTAGGTGACCTTGCCATCAACATTCGAAAGTTCCGGCGATGCGACGATCGCGGAGCGGGGGCTTTCGAGCCCGATCTTGTCCATGGCGGTGCGGAACTTGGCGCGGTCTTCCGCCTTCTCGATGGCTTCCGCCTTCGCGCCGATCATTTCGACGCCGTGCTCTTTCAGCACGCCCATCTGTTCGAGCTTGAGCGCGCAGTTCAGCGCCGTCTGGCCGCCCATGGTCGGCAGCAGTGCGTCGGGCTTTTCCTTGGCGATGATCTTGGCGACCATCTCGGGCGTGATCGGTTCGATATAGGTCGCATCCGCCAGCTCAGGATCGGTCATGATCGTGGCGGGGTTCGAATTCACAAGGATGACGCGATAGCCCTCGGACTTCAGCGCCTTGATCGCCTGCACGCCGGAATAGTCGAATTCGCACGCCTGTCCGATGACGATCGGCCCCGCGCCGATGACCAGGATGGACTTGATGTCTGTGCGCTTGGGCATGTCACCGGACCGGCTATGAATCTTGCCTGGGACTTGGCGGCAAATTGCGGCAGGGTTTATCGGCGGGGACGAGGGGGCGCAACCCTTGCAGCGTCGCATCTGAAACGATTCTGAATCGTCGATATTGACGCAGTTACCCGCCCTTATTTTACGCGCAATTCACGCCCATAGGGTGTACTTCACGCGAATTCGAATACCTCAGCGGAATAGTGGCGATTCCGCGGACTGGCCCAGGGAATGAATCGGACGATTTTCAGCTTGTTGGCGATGGGGGTGTTGCTCGGGTCTCCGGGCGACTTTGCCGTCGCGCAAGTGCCGCATGGGCCGCAAGCCGGCGGCGGGCTCACCAGCGCCGGCGCTACAGCGACGGCAAAGCCCGTAGCCAAGCCGATTTCCGAGCCCACAGACATGAAAGGCATGCTGGCAGCGCAGAATGACGCGCGCACCCGCCTTGGCCTGTCCGCCCTTACCTGGTCGCCGGATCTGACGACCAAGGCGGCAGCCGTAACCAAGGCTGCAACGAGCGGCTCGTGCTCGACGACGATGGCCAACACGGTGGGCAAGGCGCAAAACGCCAGCATCTTCTGGGCGGCTGGTCTCAGCCGCGTCGGGGGGCGTGAGTCGGCGCAGGTGATCTCGCCGTCCTACCTCATCTCGCGCTGGCGCGAGGGGGCGAGCGCCTATGATGCTTCAACCGGCAAGTGCCGGACCAAGGCGGGCAATTGCGAGCAGTTTTCCCGAATGGTCGCGCCCAATGCGAAGACTGTCGGCTGCGCCCGGATGATCTGTCCCAATCAGACCCAAGTCTGGGCCTGTCTCTACTCTGAAAAATCCGTCCCTTGAAAGGCATCCGTTCAATCGCGCGCGGGTGACTGACCGAACAGGTCAGCCTGCGCTGCGGCCGGTGCGCCTTCGATCGCCAGCAGTTTCAGTTTCGTCTGGGCGCCGCCACGCGCCGAAAAGCCGCCGAGCTTTCCGTTCGCGGCAGTCACGCGATGACAGGGCACCACGATCGGCCAAGGATTCTTGCCGAGCGCCGCGCCGACCTGTTGCGCCAGCAGCCTGTCGCCAAGCTTCACGGCGATCTCGCCATACGTCAGCGTCTGGCCCGGAGGGATCTGGCGGGTGATCGCATAGACCTTCGCGTTGAACGCCGGCACGCGCGCCAGATCCAGCGGCGCTTCGAGGAGGTCGACCTTGTCGCCCCGCATCAGGGCGCGAATGTCTTCGACCACGCTGGTCAAGGGGGGTGAGGGTTCGGCTTCGCTTGCCTGAGGGAACCTCCGGGCAAATGACGCGCGGACGATCGCGGGATCATTTTCGGGCAGGTGCGCGCCCACCAGGCCCTGTTCGGCCCATGCGACGCCAGCCCAGCCGATAACGGTCTCGAAGACGGCATAGTGGATCATGCCTTCGATATAGGCGTGCGCCGCAGGGTCCGCAGCCGGTTTTCCGACATCATGGTCCGCCACCTCGCAATAAGCTTACTTGACCAGCTTCCGCGACATACCGGACATGGCCGCAAATTGCTGGCCGTGTTCGCGGGCCGGATTTGAGGGGATGCCGACTTTGAAAAGCTTTGGGTTGCAAGTCGTGGGTTTGGTCGTTGCGCTGGGCGCAACTGCGCCGATGGCAGTCGCGCAGGCGGCCGGCGGCATACCGCGCACCGCCGACGGACGCCCGGATTTTCATGGCATCTGGTCGAGCCAATGGTTGACCCCGGTCGAGCGGCCGGCTGGCGTGACTGATCTCAATCTCACGGAAGCTGGCGCCAAACTGCTGGTGGCCGATATTCTCGCCCGCGCCGAACGCAACAACCCGCTGGACCCCGAGCTTGCGAGCCCCGATGCGACGTCGCTCACGATCGTGAGGGGGCAGGCGCGCAGCTCGCTGATCATCGATCCGCCCGATGGCAAGCTGCCCTATAACGAGACGGGCCGGAAAGCGGCGCGCGGTTACATCACCGGCCTCGATCACCCCGAGCAGAGAATGACGACGGAACGCTGCATTGGCGGCGTCGGCTGGGCGCCGCTGCAGATCAGAAGCGCGTCGATGCTGCACCGGATCGTGCAGACGCCGCAGACGGTCGTGCTTCACACCGAAGCCTACGATGACCTTCGCATCATTCCGATCAACGGCGTTCGCAGGCCGGTGGCGGTCACGCAGCCCGGCGGCGAGTCGATCGCGCGCTGGGATGGCGATGCGCTGGAGATCGAGACGAACAATCTCGATCCGGAATTCTCCACCCATGGGATCGTGACCGTGACGAGCCCGACAGCAAGGATCACCGAACGTCTTGAGTTCGCGGGGCCGAACGAGCTTGTCTATCGCTACACGATCACCGATCCGGCGTATTACGCGCAACCCTGGACGGCAGAGTACTCGATGGTTCGCACGAGCGACGAGATGTACGAGTTCGCCTGCCATGAGGGGAACTATTCCATGGGCGGCATGCTGTCGGGACAGCGCAAGGTCGATGCGAGCGCCCCGGCCAAATAGCGATCACCAAATAGCGGTCAGGTATAACGCTTCGCCGTCTTCTGGTCGTAGCTCGATCCGTCCCGCTTTTCCGCGCCACCATAGCCGGTGACGGCATCGGCGACGAAGGGATTGGTGCGCCGTTCTTGACCGAAGGTTGATGTCGCGCCGTGGCCCGGCACGAAGGTCATGTCATCGCCCAGCGGCCACAGCTTGTCCGTGATCGAGTCGATCAACTGCTGGTGATTGCCGCGCGGAAAATCGGTGCGGCCGATCGAGCCCTGGAACAGGACATCGCCAACGAATGCGATCTTCGCATCGCGGTTATGGATCACGACGTGGCCGGGCGTGTGGCCGGGCGTGTGTGACACATCAAACTTCACGCCTTCGAGTTCCAGCACATCGCCGTCCTCAAGATAGCGATCAGGCGTCACGTTCTTGAGGCCGGTGAGGCCATACTTCACCGCGGAGCTTTCGATTTGGTCGAGCCAGAACTGATCGTCCTTGTGCGGCCCGACAACCGGCACGCCCGTACGCTCTCGCAACTCGTAGGCGGCGCCGGCATGATCGAGATGGCCGTGGGTGAGCCAGATGTGTTTCAGCGTCAGGCCGAAATGGTCGAGCGCGCCGACCAGCGTATCGATGTCGCCGCCGGGATCGACGAAGGCGGCGTGCTTGGTGTTCGTGTCCCAGATGAGCGAGCAGTTCTGCTGCAGCGGCGTCACCGGCACGAT
>CALMWO010000086.1 GCA_937873805.1 uncultured Hyphomonadaceae bacterium | reverse complement strand
TTTCAGCGCCGCGAACGGGTTGCTGGAGTCGTCCGACTTGGCGGGCGCCGCCGACATCACAGGCTTGCCGTGCGGGGCTTTGCCTTGCTGTTTCGGTTCGGGGCGGCCGCTGGCGCCTTGGGTGCCTGAGACTTCGCGCTTCATCGAGAGGGCGATGCGCTTGCGGTCGGCGTCGACTTCCTTGACGCGCACCGAGACGACCTGGCCGGCCTTCACCACATCGCTGGGGTCCTTCACGAAGGTGTCGGACATTTCGGAGATGTGGACGAGGCCGTCCTGGTGGACGCCGATGTCAACAAAGCAACCGAACGCGGTGACGTTCGTCACTGTGCCTTCGAGCTTCATGCCGACTTTGAGGTCGGAGATTTTCTCGATGCCGTCGGCAAAGGTGGCGGTCTTGAATTCCGGGCGCGGGTCGCGGCCGGGCTTCACGAGTTCGGCGATGATATCGGTGACGGTCGGCACGCCGAAGGTTTCGTCAGCGAAGTCCTTCGGGTTCAGCGTCGCGAGGAACGCCTTGTCGCCGATGATGCTCTTCAGGGGGCGGCCGGATTTTTCAGCGATGCGCTCGGCCACCGGATAGGCTTCCGGGTGGACGGCTGAGGCGTCGAGCGGGTTCTTGCCGTCCATGATGCGCAGGAAGCCGGCCGCCTGTTCGTAGGCTTTCGGTCCCATGCGCGGGACTTTCTTGAGGCCGGTGCGCGCCTTGAACGGGCCGTTCTCGTCGCGATAGGTGACGATGTTGGCGGCGACCGCGCTGTTGAGGCCCGACACGCGGGCTAGCAGCGGGGCGGAGGCGGTGTTCACATCCACGCCGACAGCGTTCACGCAGGTCTCGACCACGGCATCGAGCGAGCGGGCGAGGGCGTTCTGGTCAACGTCGTGCTGGTACTGGCCGACGCCGATGGCTTTCGGTTCGATCTTCACGAGTTCTGCCAGCGGGTCCTGCAGGCGACGGGCGATCGAGACGGCGCCGCGGATCGACACGTCGAGATCCGGGAACTCTTTCGCGGCAAGTTCCGACGCTGAATAGACCGATGCGCCGGCTTCCGAGACCATCACGCGGGTGAGCTTCAGGTCCGGCATCTTGGCGGAGAGTTCAGCGACGAGCTTGTCTGTCTCGCGGCTGGCTGTGCCGTTGCCGACGGAGACGAGTTCGACGCCGTGCTTCTTGGCGAGGACAGCGAGGGTCGCGAGCGAGCCGTTCCAGTCTTTCCTCGGTTCGTGCGGATAGATGGTGGTCGTCTCGAGCAGCTTGCCCGTGGCGTCCACGACAGCGACCTTGCAGCCTGTGCGGATGCCGGGGTCAACGCCCATGACCACTTTCGGGCCGGCGGGAGCGGCGAGCAGAAGATCGTGCATGTTGCGCGAGAAGACGCGGATGGCTTCGTTATCCGAGCGTTCCTTCACGCGGTCGATGAGGTCGTTGTGCGTCGAGCCGGAGAGGCGGGTCTTCCACGCCTGGCGTGCGGTTTCCGCGAGCCACTGGTCAGACGGGCGGCCACGGTCCGCGATATTGAACGACGACATGATCGAGGTGACGGCGGGGTGGCGCGCCTTTTCATCGTGCGGCAGGTCGAGGTCGATCTTGAGAATGCCTTCCTTTTCACCGCGCAGCAGGGCAAGCGCGCGGTGGGACGGCATGTTGGCGATCGGCTCGTCGAATTCGAAATAGTCGGAGAACTTGGCGCCTTCGGCTTCCTTGCCCTTCACGAGGCCGGACGAGAGCTTGCCGCCGCTCCACACTTTCTCGCGGATCGCGCCGACGATGGCGGGCGTTTCCGACATACGTTCGATCAGGATGCTGCGCGCGCCTTCAAGCGCGGCTTCCGAGCTTTCAACGCCCTTGTCGGCAGCGAGATATTTGAGCGCTTCGGCGACCGGATCGAGGCTGGGGTTCGCAAGAAGACGATCGGCCAGAGGTTCGAGGCCAGCTTCCTTCGCGATCGACGCTTTGGTGCGGCGCTTGGGACGGTAGGGCGCGTAGAGATCTTCGAGTTCGACTTTGGTGGTCGCGGCGCGGATCTGCTTTTCGAGTTCCGGCGTCAGCTTGCCTTGCTCGCCAATGGAGCGGAGCACGACTTCGCGGCGATCAGCGAGAATGATGAGATATTCAAGACGTTCGGCCAGCGTGCGCAGCTGCGTGTCGTCGAGACCGCCCGTGCGTTCTTTCCGGTAGCGCGCGATGAAGGGAACGGATGCGCCTTCATCGATCAGCTGGATCGTTGCAGCCACCTGGCCTTCGCCTACCCCCAACTCCTTTGCGATGATGCGGGCGATTTCGGCGATGGTGCGTGGATCTTTGCCGGACATATCAGAACCTCATCTCGCAGTTTTTCGGGTCAGTGCGGGCGGCAAGCTAGGGCCAGCCGCCGCTGGTGTCACGGTGTGGCGCGGCAATGGTTAGCGAGTGGTTATGCGCGACCGATTT
>CALMWO010000085.1 GCA_937873805.1 uncultured Hyphomonadaceae bacterium | reverse complement strand
GCCTGCGACCGCGTCGTGTTGCCGTTCTCGAGGATCAGAAACGAGCCCTGACCTGCGCCCGCCGGCAGAACTGGCGAGCGGATGGCGACCAGAAGCTCCTGCCCGGAGTTCATCTGAACGTTGACGCCAGGAATGGTGTTGAGAATTTCGGCCGGGTGGTTCGCGGCTGTCTCCGCGATCTGTTGCTCGCCGATGACCGAGTACGCGCCCGGATCGTTCGAGTCGCGGTCGCCATAAATGACAACCACATCGCCCGCCGCGCCGCGCGCACCTTCCAAGGTGACCCGGGTCGGCGCTTGCTGCGCAAACGCCGGAGCCGCAAACGCAGTCATCGCCGTCGCGAGCGCAATCCAGCTCGCGGCCGTGTAAGATCCCCGCACGTAAGTCCTCCCGTATCGA
The DNA here is from genome assembly GCA_937873805.1 of uncultured Hyphomonadaceae bacterium. Lineage (GTDB taxonomy): Bacteria > Pseudomonadota > Alphaproteobacteria > Caulobacterales > Hyphomonadaceae > UBA7672. The sequence goes on along the minus strand of CALMWO010000085.1, from coordinate 8,732 downwards.
CCCGGCGCTCTTGGTTGGCGCTTACGGACCAGCAAGCAGCACATTGCTTACGCCGCAAACCCATTCGCCTTGGGGCGTTGTTTACCCGTTTCCGCAACGGCGGCTAGTGCCGGGAAACTACGGAGTTTGCGGAGTTGGCTGGGCCGGGGCGGTTTCTGGGGCAGGCGCCGGAGTTGTGATCGGGCTTGAGGGAGCGGGCGTCGCCGGAATGACCTCTGCCGGTTGAATTGTTACCGTCGAAGGCGGAACGACCTCATCCGCCGTCTTGAACAACCCGTACGGCAACGACGCCACCACGGCCGACGCCATGATGGTTGCCAGCGTGCCGGAATACAGCGTCTTCCAGGCAAGCGACAGGAAGTCCGGCCGCCGCTCAGGCGCCATGATCGACAGGCCGCCAATCAGGATACCCATCGAGCCAAAGTTGGCGAAGCCGCAGATCGCATAGGTGACGATCGTGCGGGTGCGCTCCGTCATCGCGTCGGCCGGCAGGTTGCCAAGATTGATGAACGCCACGAACTCGGTGAACACCGTCTTCTGGCCAACGAACGTGCCGGCCTGAGCCGCCTCGCCCATCGGCACGCCTGCCATGTACATCAGCGGCGCAAACATCCAGCCGAGGATCATGTCGAGGCTGAGCCGCTGATCGGCGCCGTTCCAGTTGATCGTGATCGGGATCGCGCCCAGCAACGCGTTCGCGATGTACACCAGCGCCAGCGCTGCGATCAGCATCGTCGCGATATTCCAGATGATCGCGATGCCATCTGTCGCGCCCGAGGCGAATGCATCCATGGTCGAGTGATACTTGAAATCCGTCTCGCCGGTGGATTTGGATGTGGCTTCTGTCTCGGGGATCATCACCATCGCGAGCGCAACGGCGGCGGGCGAGGCAATGATCGACACCGTGATCAGGTGCGCAGCCACCGCCGGCAGCGTGTCGCGCAACAGCGTGACATAGACCACCAGCACCGACCCGGCGATCGTCGCGAAGCCTGTCGCCATCACGATCAGCAACTCCGACCGCGTCATGACCTTGAGATACGGCTTGATCAGCAGCGGCGCTTCCGTCTGCCCCATGAAGATGTTGGCCGCGACAGACAGGCTGGTCGGCCCGCCCATACCCATCGTGCGCTGGAAGACGAAGGCAAAGCTGTTGGTAATGATCTTCAGAATGCCCCAATGCCACAGGATCGCTGACAGCGAACCAATAACGATGATCAGCGGCAGCAACTGGAAGATGAAGATCGGTCCGGGCGCGCCAACCAGCTGCTCCCACTTCGCCTGATCGCCGATCACCGGGCCGAACACGAAAGCCGTACCCTCGCGCGTCGCCGCGATCAGCACGTTGATCCCGTTGTTCACGCTATCGAGGCCAGCGCGGATGATCGGCACGCCGAACAGCAACAGCGTGAAGGCGTACATCATGACGACGGCGCCAACGACGATCTTCCACGGAAACTTGCGCTTGTTCTCCGACAGGAGCCAGGCAATCCCGGTAATCACGAACAGGCCAATAATGGCCCGGCCGTTGTCCCAGCCCCATTCCATATTCATGCCCCGCCTAGTCCCTTGCTAACGCTACTTCTGAAGCTCATCCGCCAGCGCACCAGCGCCGTAGATCTTGCGCAACGCTTCCGCAATCATCTGGCTTGAAACAGCCACCGTCCGGTTCAGCGCCGGATCAAACCCGAACGCGCCGCCCGTCGAATGGATGTTGCCATCGAAGACCAGCCCGACGATGCGACCCTCGCGATCCAGCGCAGGCGAGCCCGAACTGCCGCCGACCACATCATTGGTCGTCACGAAATTGAACGGCGTGGTCGCGGCGATCTTGCCCTGCACGCCGACCCACTGCTTGCCCAGATTGAACGGGTAGGCCCCGGTCGCCCGATCCCACAACCCGCCGGCATAGGTGAAGGGCGCAACCTCGCCATGCACCGGGTCGTCCCACCCCTTCACGACACCATACGAGAGGCGCAGCGTGAAATTGGCATCCGGATAGATATCCTTGCCGAGCACATCGAACCGCAGGCCAGCAACCTTTTCAGACGCGGCAGACAGCGGCCGCGTGACCGTTGCTTCGTACTTCGCCCGCGCTGCGCGCGCCGCGTCGTCAGCCTTCTTCACCAGCGCGATGGCGGGATCGTTCGTCTGCGCAACCTGCTGGGGATTTTGCCAAAGCCGTTTGCGGAAGCCGGGGTCATTGACCTGAGTCGACAGGATGATCTCCGCCGCGATGTCGCGCGATGTACGCGCACCGAAAAGAGCCTTCACAGCCGGATGATCCACGCCCAGATATTCGCGCGTCTTCTCAAGCCAGAACGCGATCTCCAGCTTCTCCAGCACCGGATGCACCGCCGCCTCCGCAAGCAGCGTCTGCTCCAGGGACGACAGGCGCGCGCCACTGAACTCTGGCAAGCGGTCGCGCTCCGGCTTTGCATGCTCCGCCGCCGCGCGCACCAGCGCACGCGCATCGCTTAACAGCACCGAGCCCGCGCCATAGCGCGCCTCCAGTATCTGGTATGGCAGATAGGCCTGCTTCTGCGCGGCGACGATTCCGGCGATATCCGCAAATGGATCACCATACTTCGCGCGCAGGTCTGACTTAGCAATCAACGCATCGCGAAGCTTCTTCTCCTCGCCAGCCTTCACGGCAAAGAAGGATGGCTCGACCAGCGCGCCCCGCTGACCTTTCAACACCTTGAGATTGTTTTCGACGCTGCCAAGCGCTTCGCTTATCTGCCGCGCTTCATCATCGCCCTTGGTCGACTCCGCCAGCATCTCGCCGCGGATCTGCGCCAGATACTCGATCCGCCACGGCAGGAAATGATCACGCTGGAATTCGAGCTGCGCATTGGTCAACAGCCGCTCGGTCGACGCCGGGTGGCTCGGCACGAAGATCAGATCGCCGGCCTTCGGCGTCGACGGCAGCAACTTCAGCGGATCGGTAAACACCGCCGGCTTGCCATCGCGGTAGAGCCGCACCAGCGCCATATCGAGCGCATAGCGCGGGAAGTTGAAATTATCCGGGTCGCCGCCGAACGAAGCCGACTGAAGCTCCGGCGCGAATGCGATACGCACATCGTCGTAACGGTCATACACGAGCAACTGGTACTGACCGCCACGATAGAGGTTCGTCACTTCGCAGAGCCGCGCACGGTTTTCGCCGCACACTTCATCCTCGATCGCCGCGATCTCGGCGGCCCGCGCCGGACCAGCGGCGGCGCGCTTCACCCGCTGCGTCACATCGGTGATCGATTGCAGGATGGACGCGCCCTCACCCGGGCAGATCTTTTCGTCCTTGCGGGCAGGCGCGAAGAAGCCATCCTGCACATAGTCATGACCAAGGCTCGACAGGTCGCTCTCGCAGTCGGAGACGCAGTGATGGTTGGTCATCACCAAACCATCCTTCGACACAACGGAACCCGAACATCCCACGTCCAGGCGGACGGATGCCTGACGCACCCGGTCGAGCCATTTCTGATCCGGGGTAAAACCGTAGGCCTGCTTCACCCGCGCGGCAGGGAAGTTGTCGAAGGTCCACATGCCCTCGTCGGCCAACGCCACCGAACCCGCCGCAAGCGCTGCGGCAAGCAGGGTCGCAACAGCGACTGGCGAAATTCGCATCAGCAGAACCTCAATGGACGCGCGACCCCTTCGTGCGCGAACCCTATCAGCGCGAACCGCAGGCTCAAGCACCAAGGCTGCGGCCGTGGGCCGCCGAGAGGGCCTGAATTCTCATCATTTAGCGGGTTTCGGGTGGAACAGTGCGCGTCGGCGTTCGTTGTAGCTCCAACGTTGACCATACGCGCTTCAGTTTCGACCGGCCCGCGCATCCCGCTAGCCGGTTATCAGCCTCCCCCCGTCCTCGGCCCGGATACAAAAGTCCGGGCCTCTTTGTATGGGTGGAAGGTCGCTCGCTACCAGGCCGCGTCGCCGCCCTTCTTCAGGTACATCGACTGCTTCGGACGCGCCATGACGCGCTGCATCATCGGCACGAAAGCATCCAGCGGCATCGACGCATAGGCGCCATCGAAAGCCGGCTGGTCATAGAGGTGGCAGAACTGCGCGGTGTATTCGAACGCCGGATGGCCACGAAGCTTTTCGCGGGCGTCCCGGTCGAGGCCGATATGGTGCCAGAAATAATAGCCCTGGAAGATGCCGTGGTTCTCCACCATCCAGAGGTTATTCTCCGACACGAACGGCTTCAGGATCGCCGCAGCGATATCCGGGTGATTGAACACGCCGAGCGTATCGCCAATGTCGTGCAGCAGCGCGCAGACGACATACTCCTCGTCCATCCCCGCTTTGTGAGCGCGCGTCGCGGTTTGCAGCGAATGCTCCAGCCGATCGATCGGGAAGCCGCCGCAATCGCCCTTCAGCAGATTGAGGTGCGTGACGATCCGGTCGACATGCCCCTTCGAAAATACCGCGTTGGCAGCAACGATCTTCTGCCAGTCTTCAGGCGTCGCGTTGGTGAACGCAGTAAACGTCGCCCGGCCCATTGGCTCTTCATGAGTAGCGCCCGGGGCTGGCGGCAGGGTTTTCAGATCGTCGGCCATGACGGCTTTCCCTCGCATTCGGGCAGCACGGCCACCCGTAACCTACATAGACTAGCAGATTGAGGCGGCACTTGTCAGCCTGCGCCCCAGCAGGTGTACCGCATGCCAAGGATGCACTCGCCCGGCGTTTGTTCGCCTCACCCCGCCAAAATCATCTGCGCCATGATGTTGCGTTGGATCTCGTTGGAGACGGCATGAATCGAAGTTTTACAGTAGATGCCGTAGGCGCCCGCAGACGTGATCAGGTGCTCCGGCGCCGGTAGCGGCTCGTTCGAGCGGCCTTCGAGATGAGCGTAGGTGTCCTGCACGAACGGCTCGGCGTAGATGCCGGCGGCTTCGAGCACGATCTCGGTCACCTTCTGGCCGATCTCCGATCCGCGCGTCTTCATCAGTGACGACATAGCGCCAACCGATTGGCCGGACGATAGCTTGTCGAAGATGCGGCGCTCGGTGGCGTCGAGCGCTTCGACCTGGATTTCCAGTTCCGCGATCTTGCGGGCGAAATCCGGGTCCTCGATCAGCGGACGGCCAGCAGCGGTTTCGATCTTCGCCAGTTGACGCGCCTTGTTCAGCGCATTGCGATTGCTAGGCGCGTAGGCCGAACCGCGCTCGAACGTCAGCAGGTATTTGGCGCAGGTCCAGCCCTCGCCTTCCTTGCCGACGAGGTTCTCGACCGGGACTTTGACGTTGTCGAAGAAAACGGAGTTGATCTCCTGATCGCCAACCGGCGTGTCATCCAGCGTATTGATCGGCGTGATCGTGATGCCGGGCGTATTCATGTCGACGAGAATGAACGAGATGCCGTTCTGCTTCTTGTCTTCTTTCGAGGTGCGGACGAGGCAGAAGATCCACTGCGCCCATTGCGCGTAGGTAGTCCACGTCTTCGAACCGTTGAGGATATAGTGATCGCCCTCGCGGCGGCCGCTCATTGAGAGGCTGGCGAGGTCTGAGCCCGAGCCCGGTTCAGAATAGCCCTGGCACCACCAGACATCGGAATTACGGATCGGCGGCAGGAATTTCTTCTTCTGCTCATCAGTGCCGAACTTCATGATGACAGGCGCGCACATGCGCACGCCCATAGAGGAGTTGCGCGGGCAACCCGCGAGCGACATCTCCATTTCGAAGATGTATTTCTGTGTCTGGTTCCAGCCCGGGCCGCCATGCTCGACCGGCCAGTTGGGAACAAGCCAACCCTTCTGCGCGAGCTTCTTCTGCCATGCTTTCTGATGCGTCTCGTCCAGCGACCCGCTCTTGGTCAGCGACATGCGCTTCTTCAGGTCGTCCGTGTAGTTCTCGGCAATCCAGGCGCGGACTTCGTCGCGGAACTTCAGCTCGTCAGTGGTGAATTCGAGATCCATGGCTACTGCACCTTGTCCATGCGCGTGACCTTCGGCGGGGCAGCGAGGAACGGACCCATCGCCTTGCCCAGGCGCTTGAAGTGCTCGAAGCCACGGTGTGCATCGACAGCTGCCTGATCGGCGTACTGTTCCATGAAGATGTAGGTCGTAGGCGCGTCCTTCACCTTGAACAGCTTGTAGTAGAGCACGCCCGGCTCGTTCGCCGCGACGGCAGCTTCGAGTTCCTTGGCCACCGCCTCGAACTCGGCCTGCTTGCCGTCGATGATGGTCAGCTCCGCGACCGCTCCGAACATGTATTCCTCCGCATCTTTTGCAGATAGAATAAGCGTTACAGCGCCGATGTCATCTACGACCTTTGGGCGGAGGGTTATTCACCCTCCTCCGCATAGTTCGCGAGGCCAAGCTTTTCGTTCTTGCGAGCGCCGGCAAGGATGCCGGGGAGCGCGTAATTGCCTTCGTGGCAGGCATACTCGTAAGCGGGCTGCTTCGACTGGTTGAAGATCATCTCCGCTTTCCAGACCTGGCTGAACAGCTTCGGATCATCGACCGAGAACTGATACAGGATCTGCGTATCGCCGATGCGCGTGAAGCGCTCGATCACCTTCGCGTCCGGCGACAGCAGGTAGCTGTTCTGGAAGAAGGTGCGGAGGCTTTCGCCCGGGTTGAAGTTGGTGGTCTCGACCACAAGTGTGTCGCCTTCCCAGCGACCTTTCGAGTTGCCGAGCCATTGCGGGTTTTCCTGCTTCGCATCGCCCAGCGGAATGATGCGCGCATCGTGGTTCATCTCGACCACGACAACGACGTGCTGCGGCGTCTGCAGGAACTGGTACGTGTTGTTGTACATCACGTTGATCATCGGCGGGCCGCCGGTGGAGCCGAAGCCGACGAGGCAACGCTCAGCCATTGGACGCGTCTCGGGACCATCAAACGTGTTGCGGACGAAGTGCAGGCTTTCGTCGAATTTCTTCTTGCCGTCAGCCGTATAGGGAATCTTGCCGCTCGGCGGATCGATGATCCAGGACGAGCGGACCTCGCCATTGATCTTGGCGAAGTGCGTGCCGGCGTCGACGTAGAAATTGTTGTAACCGCCGACATCCTGCCCCGCTTTCGGCGCGCCGGAATTCGGATCGGTCGGCAGCGAGGCGCGAACATCAGCTGCAGCGCGGCCAGCTTCGATGCGCTGGGCGTCTGCTTCCGGGATCACCAGCGACTTGAACTGGCCCGATCGCTCCAGCGAGGTGAGCGACACATTGGTCCAGAAGCCGTTGAAGTCCGGCTTGCCGTCGGGCGTGCGCGGAGCCGTGTAAGTGGCCTGCGCCAGCGCCGCCGGCGCAACAGCGATTGCCAATGCAACTAGACCTGCAAGACGCAGCTTCATGGTAGGTTCCTCCGAGTGCAGTCTTGTTCTTGTTGCAGACAACCTAGCGGCGCCCGGGCGGGTAGCCAAGTCCGGGCCGGGTCACTCTCCCTTGAACACCGGCTCACGTTTTTCGAGGATCGCAGCGACACCTTCTTCGTGGTCCTTGGTGTGGTGCATCAGGCCTTGCGCCGTGGCGGACAGTTCCATGATGGTATCATAGTTCGCCTGGGTGCCGTTGCGCAGCAGTTGCTTGGCGACGCGGAGGGCCTGCGGCGGCATTTTGGCGATGCGGCTGGCGAGGGCTTCGGCTTCCGCCATCAGCTGGTCGCCCGGAACGACTTTCGAGACGAGGCCCCATTCCTGCGCCGTCTTCGCGTCGATCGTGTCACCGGTGAAGAGAAGTTCGCAGGCGCGGCTCATGCCGATGACGCGCGGGAGAAGCCAGGCGCCGCCATCGCCGGGAATGAGGCCGACCTTCAGGAAGGTGACGCCATAGCGGGCGTTGTCCGACGAGATGCGGATATCGGCCATGCAGGCAACATCGCAACCGAGGCCGATTGCTGCGCCATTCACGGCGGCGATCAGCGGGACTTCGAGATTGTAGAGCGCCTTCACGATCATGTGGACGCCGTTCTTGTAGTTGTCGCGGACCTCGGCCGGATTGCCGGCGAAGGAACCGACGCGGTCGCGCATCGCCTTGACGTTACCGCCGGCCGAGAAGCCCTTGCCCGCGCCGGTCAGGACGGCAGCGCGGATCGAATGGTCCTTGTTGATCTGAGCGCAGGCATCGCGCACCGCCTCGCCATCGCCCGGCTCACCGAGGGCGTTCATGGCGTCCGGACGATTGAGCGTCAGGATCGCGATGGGGCCTTTTTTCTCGAGCGTGATCATGGGGGCGTCCTTACGAGGCGGGTTGGAATTGCTGGCAAGCGATTAGCGGACGCGGAAGCCGCTGTCATCCCGGCGCTGGATGGCATTTGCGTGTAGGCGCAAGGGCGCGATCTCGCAGGTGTCTGCGGGTTTCGGGGTGGGATTGTGCGCCGCTCGCTTAGTGGGCGGCGGTTTTGTGTTGGGACCGAGGTGCTGGGCGAAGAGCCCCCTCCGTCTCGCCGCGAAGACGCGGCGATCCACCTCTCCCGCCTTCGGCCTTGGAGGCAATATCCCCCGCGTTGCGACGATGCGCTTGCCTCCACCTGCTTGGCAGGGGGAGGTGGATCGCTGACGCAGTCAGCGAGACGGAGGAGGATGGTGAGGTGGGGCTCACATTGATGAGCACGCTCTCGTGGTTCGACGGACGCGCACTGCCTGCGCTGCTCACCATGAGGACTGTCGGGCTGCGGTGTTGCGCAGCGGGTTGGGTTTCCTGTTGTGAGGTGTCGCTCGTCTCTCGGGGCAGATCAGCCGGCATTGCCTGTGTGCCAATCACAGGCGGACGGCGGCGGGTCATCTGGA
>CALMWO010000084.1 GCA_937873805.1 uncultured Hyphomonadaceae bacterium | reverse complement strand
AGGAAGATCCTCGGGTCGAGCCCGAGGATGACGGTGGGATGCTGCTGGAAATGTGCGTGGGACTGGATCCCGGCCTTCGCCGGGAACGCGTGAACAGAGTTCACGCTTCCGGGATGACGAACGGGTTTTGGGCCCAGCTCAGGCGCGCGGTTTGAGCTTTGTGATGTGGCCCATCTTGCGGCCATTGGCGGCGCGGCGTTTGCCGTAGAGGTGGAGTTTGGCGTTTGCTTTCAGCTGGTCTTCCCAGCTGTTTGCTTCCTCGCCGAGGAGGTTGAGCATTTCGCCATCCGAGTGGCGCGTGGGGTCGCCGAGGGGCCAGCCGCAGACGGCGCGGATGTGTTGTTCGAACTGACCGGTGAAGCAGGCGTCCTGCGTCCAGTGGCCGGAATTGTGGACGCGGGGGGCGAATTCGTTGGCGAGGAGCTTGCCGTCTTTTGTCATGAAGAGTTCGAGGGCGAGGACGCCGACATAGTCGAGTTCGTCGGCGAGTTTCTTCGCGAGGCGCTTGGCCTCCTCGATCATGGCGGGCGAGGCGGAGGACGGGAAAACCGAACGCCTGAGGATGCCGCCGGAATGATCGTTCTCGGGCGGATCGTAGGGGACGAAATCGCCTGTCGCGGTGCGTGCGGCGATGACGGAGATTTCGCCGGCGTGTTCGATCCACGCTTCGAGGATCGCCATCTTCGAGCCGACTTCGGCCCATGCCGGGTAGGGCTGGATATTGCCCTTGAGGCGGATCTGGCCCTTGCCGTCATAGCCCGCGAAGCGCGACTTCAGGACGCCCGAGCCGCCGAGCGCGATGAGCGCGTCCTGGATTTCGCTGGGATGATCGATGCGCGCGAAGGGCGCGGGCTCGATGCCGATTTCGCGGAAGAAAGTCTTCTCGGCGAGACGGTCCTGTGCGCGCGAGAGCGTTTCGCCATTGGGGCGGACGGGCACGCCTTCGTCCTCGATCAGGTCGACGGCGTCGACGGGGACGTTTTCGAATTCGATGGTGGCGACGGCGATGCTGGCGGCAAACTCGCGCAGCGCATCGCGATCATCGAAGGGCGCGACCCAGGTGCGTTTGGCGACGCGCGAGGCGGGGCTGTCTTCCTCTGGCGTGAAGATGTGGACGTCGAGGCCAAGATCGGCCGCGGCGATGGCGAGCATGCGGCCGAGCTGTCCGCCGCCGAGAATGCCGATCGTATCGCCCGGCCGGGCGATCACGCCGGTGGCCTTGGTCGCTGTCATTTTACGTCTTCCACCGTTTCGGTGACTGAGTCTGTCTGCGCCTTGCGGAAGGCGTCGAGGCGCTTGAGCAGCGCGTCATCCGTTCCGGCCAGGATGGAGGCGGCGAGGATGCCGGCATTGGCGGCGCCCGCTTCGCCGATGGCGAGCGTGCCGACCGGAATGCCCTTCGGCATCTGGACGATGGAGAGCAGGCTATCCCAGCCCGACAGCGTCGAGGATTTCACGGGCACGCCGAGCACGGGCAGGGACGTCATCGAAGCGACCATGCCGGGCAGGTGGGCGGCGCCGCCTGCGCCAGCGATGACGATCCTGAGGCCGCGGCCACGGGCGGACTTGGCGTATTCGACCAGCCGCTCGGGCGTGCGGTGAGCCGACACGACCTTCGTTTCATATGGAACGCCGAGTTCTGTGAGTATTTCCGCAGCTTTGGCCATGGTCGGCCAATCAGAGCGGCTGCCCATGATTATGCCGACAACAGGCGTGCCTGAAGGGGATTTGGTAGGCGCGCTCATGCGGCTCTCCGGCCCGGAAAGCCGGGTTCTACAAGGTTCCGCCACATTTCCGCAACGGCGCGCTAAGGTATGATTAATCAGGCGCTAACAAGCTTCGGGTGGAATGGCGCGAGGAGTCCTGTCCGCTCGATGAACATTTTCTCGATCTTCGCACCGCGAAGCCGGCCCAGTGATGTGGCCCCGGTCGAGACACCCGTCGATCCGGCGAAGCGCGTGGCGGATATTTTCGGCGTGCCCGAATACCAGCTGACGCCGCAGGTTCGCACGGCGTTCAACATGCTGATCAACGAAGTGGATTCGCTGCGGCTCGATGTCGAGCAGTTGCAGCTGTCGCTGGCGGAGGCGGAAGCGTCTGCCGACCATGATGCGCTGGCGCCGGTCTACAATCGCCGCGCCTTCGTGCGCGAGACGCAGCGCGTGGTCGCGATGGTGAAGCGCCACGAGATCGAGGCGAGCCTGATCTATTTCGATCTCAACAACTTCAAGGCGATCAACGACGCGCATGGCCATGCGGCGGGCGATGCGGTGATCCGGTCGATCGGCGAGCTGCTGATCCGGCAGACGCGCGAGACGGATATTGTGGGACGCATTGGCGGGGACGAGTTCGCCGTGGTGCTGACGCACCTTGGGGCGGAAGCTGCGCAGGTGAAGGCCGAGGCGCTGGCGGCGGCGCTCTGTACCGAGAAGGTGCTGCATGATGGCGCGGCGCATTTCGTCTCGGCGGCGTTTGGCGTTGCGCATGTGGGTGCTGGCGACACGGCCGAGCAGGCGCTCGCGCGCGCGGATGAGGCGATGTATGCCGACAAGGCGCTGCACCGCAGGGCGCAAGCCTGATCTGAAGGCCTGGTTGCTGGAGCAGCGCTATTGGCGGCCGAAGCCGCCATAATAGCCGCGGCCGCCCCAGACTTTTTCCCCGATCGTGCAGTCGGTCTTTTCCTGCGGCAGCTTGAGCTGGGCGCGGACGATGCCTGGTTGTTCCGCAAATTGGATCGGCGCCATGTCGGGCTCGATGTCGATGCTCGCGATCTCCATCACCAGCTTCTTGCGGATGGTGGAGGAGAGGTGGCGCAGGTCGAAGACCGGGGCGATGAAGGCTGCGTCGCCGCCGATGACGCAGTGTTTGTAGTACCGATCGAGATGGTCGATGTCGTAGAACTCTTTCGGCTTGTTGAGCATGATCGGCAGGCCGTTGATGACGATGCCGCTTTTCACCACGGCGTCGCGCACGGGTTCGACCAGCCGGCCAGCATTGTTGGCGCCATCGCCCGAGACGTCGATCACCTGGCGGTGGGACGTGATGTTGTTGTTCAGGATGTAGTCCTGAGCGGCCAGAAGCGCGGTCGAGATCGAGGTGCGCTGTTCGCCGAAGATGGGTTCCTTCTCCAGGCGGTCGGCGAAGTCGTGGGCGGCTTTCGCGCTGTCGATGATGGTCCACGGAATGGTGGGGATCGGGTCGAAGTCCCCGGCCCACTCCATGTACATGACGGCGATCTTGCCCTCGGGGCCCGATACCAGCGCGTTGATCACGTCCTGGTGGCGGAAGGCCTCGACATAGCCTTCGCGCTGGATGGTGTGTTCGTCATGGTCCATCGACTGCGAGATATCGACGGCGAGCATGAGTTCGAGGTCGACGCGGATCCTGGCGCCCTGTTGCGCAGTTACGGGGGCGGCAAGGCCGGCCACAGCGGCGATGGCGAGGGCGGCAACGCCCCTCAGGCTCGACTTGATACTCATCACCCGCTCCGGTCAGGGAACCAGCTTGCAGGCCAACCCCGCGGCAGGCAAGCTGCGCAACATCACGAACTCACGACCTTGCCTCGAGACAGGGCGGCGTTCGGGTAAGGGAGGATACAATGTGGATCATGCGCGCAGGCGTCGCCGCCGCCGTAATGTTTGCCGCCATGCCGGTCCTGATGTCGGCCGGGGCGCAGGCGGTTTATGTCCCGCCGAAGGCCGCCGACGGCCATCCTGACCTGCAGGGCGTGTGGTCGACGGATTCGATCACGACGCTGGAGCGCGCCGACCGCTACAAGACGCTGGTGATCCCGGCCGATCAGGTCGAGGCGATGACGAAGGCGCATCCGCAAGTCGTGCGGCAGGCGACTGACGACAACCAGAAGACGAGCGACGGCCTGCTCAACGGCAAGGATCTGGCGCAGGGGCGCGGCTATAACGCGTTCTGGATCGATCCGGGCACGCGCTTCGGCGTGGTGAAGGGCGAGACGCGGACGTCGTGGATCATCGATCCGCCGAACGGGAAAATTCCGTGGTCGGACGCCGGCAGGAAGCTGGCGGCGGCAGGGCGGGAGAAGCTGGGCTATTCCGACCCGGAGGCGCGGCCGCTGGCCGACCGCTGCCTTGCCACTGGCGGGCGGACGGGGCCGCCGATGATCAACGGGCTGTACAATAATCACTATCAGGTCGTGCAGACCGGCGACGCCGTGATGATCATGTCGGAGATGATCACCTGGGCGCGCATCGTGCGCATGGACCAGACGCACAATCCCGGCGCGATCCATCCGCTGTTCGGCGATGCAGTGGGGCGTTGGGAGGGCGACACGCTGGTGGTCGAGACGACAGGCTTTGCGCCTGTTCGCGCCATGCAGGGCGTGCCGGCCAATCTGTCGGAGAAGGCGAAAGTCACCGAGCGTTTCACGCGCGTGTCAGCGAACGAACTGCTCTACGAGTTCACGGTCGATGATCCAGTGTTCTACACCCAGCCCTGGAAGGGCGAGACCACGTGGCGCAGCGAGGGTGAGGCCGTCTACGAATACGCCTGCCATGAAGGCAATTACGCCATGGAAGGCATCCTCAAGGGCGCGCGTGTACGGGAGGCCAAGGGCCTCCCGCTGGAACAGGCGAATGAGGAGTAGGGACGGGTAGATTGATCAGGCCTGTCGTGACCGCCGATCTGTCCTCTCCCGAGCGGTGTATCGGAATGTCTTCTTGAAAAGACGTTTGATCGTCGGTGACTGAGTCTGGCCCAAAGCGGCCTCTACACGACTGACATCAGCCCGTGCTTATGTAGAGCGCCAAGGACCGCATCCGCATCGACGTCCGTCTCAATAATCTCTCGCAGGGCGCCCTTTGGGTGGGGATCTGCTTCATGCTTGATGGCCAATTCCTTGAACGCTTGGCGCACGAGAACTGGCTCTCGCCCTGCATCACCTGACGCCTTCGACAAAAGCCTGAGGTAGTGGCGCTCCAACGAAATCTCCCCGTCACGCTGAAAGTAACAGATTGATTGCGTAATGTCTGCAATCGGCGAGAAGCGGACGCCCTCATGGTTTGATGGGCGGCCCTTCGGGCCTGCTCACCATGAGGGCTGAACCGACGGGTCATTCTCGGGCTTGTCCCGAGAATCCCGGTTCGCAATTCGTCTGGATTGGCTGACTGTCCGGCACATCTTCCAACAGAGATCCTCGGGACAAGCCCGAGGATGACCGTTGTGGATGAGCGAGATCAAAGCATCCGATCCCTCAGGCTTGTTCGTACTCGTCGTGCAGTTTCACCCAGGCCATTGGGTAGGGAAGCTCGTCCTCGTCGCGGCCTTTGGGGGTCATGTCGAGAATGTTGTAGGCGCCGTTCAGGATATCCTGACCGCGGCCGTAGGTGGAGTAGGCGTGATAGATCGCGCCATCCGCATCCTTCACGAAGATGCTGACGCCCTGCAGATCCTTGAACGGGACCTTCTGTTTTTCGTAGTTGTACAGCGCCTCGCCATTCGCATCGGGTTCGAACGAGACCGCGAAGTCGTAGTTGAACGTTGTTTTTCCCGATGACACCCACGGGAACTTCCACCCGAGGCGTTTTGCCTGACGCTGGAGCTTTTCGATCGGGCCACGCGAGATCGCGACGAATGATGTGTCGCGCGCGTTGAGATGGGGGATCGCGCCGTCGAAATGATCCGCCCAGAACGAGCATGATTTGCAGCCGATCTCGGCTTCCGGCGCGAACATGAAGTGGTAGACGACCAGCTGGCTGCGGCCGGCGAAGAGATCCGACAGTTTCACCGGGCCGGTCGGCGCGTCGAATACATAGTCCTTGTCGATCTTCACCCATGGCATCGCGCGGCGTTTCGCCGAAAGCGCATCGCGCTGGTGCGTGAATTCCTTTTCTGCGGCCAGCAGCGACGTGCGCGCCTTCAGCCATTCTTCGCGGCTTGCAATCTTGCCCATCATTTTCTCTCTCCAACAGTCAACATAAGTGTTGATAGTCAATCGAATTGTTGATAGTCAAGTTCTGCGTCAAGGGAGGCGCGCGAAAGAAATCTGGATGCTGTGTTGTCTTCTCAGTGCGCTGATGGCCGGAAACCTCGCGGTTGCGGGGCGGCTGGGCGTCCATCTCATGAAGCGGCCGGGCGTTGCCGCGGCGCTGATGCTCGCCGGTGTGACAGCGACCAGCATTGCGATTGCGCCCGCCCTAGCCGAGCATGGCGGACATTACGCGGCGCGGGCCGGGGCGAACCATCGCGCGGTGCTGGAGGAAATCCTCGCGCAGCCGCTGTGTTCTGGTGAGGTGACGGGATGACGCTTGCGCTGGTGAAAGAGGGAAGTCCGGCGACGGATGCGGAGGAAGCGTTGGATCGCGTGTTCTTTGCGCTGTCTGATCCTGTACGGCGGGCGATCCTGCGGCGACTGGATGAGGGCCCGGCGCTCGTATCCGAACTGGCGGCGCCATTCGAGATGTCGCTGCAGGCCGTGTCGCGGCACATCCAGGTGCTGGTGCGTTCAGGGCTGGTGGCGCAGGAGCGGACGGGGCGGATTGCGCGCTGCAATCTTGATGCGGCGCCGCTCTATGACGCCGCCGTCTGGATCAACCGCTACACCAAATACTGGCAGCAATCGTTCGACGAACTTGCTGCCTTCGTCAAAGCGCTGCCGCCGGCAAAGCCGAAGCGGGCGGCGAAGACACGGAAGACACGAACAAAGCGCGCGTCCGGCAAGCGGACGCCAGCAGGATAGAAAGGAAAATCCCGTGACACTTCGCAACACGCCCCACATTCTCGAGCTGAGCACGCGGCTGCAGGCGGTGCGCAAGGAGCTGCGCCAGGCGCTGGCGGAAACCGCGCGGGCTGATGTCGGGGAATATGTGCTTCAGACGCTGGACGGACCGGTGACTCTGAAATCGCTGTTTGGCGACAAGCGCGACCTGTTCGTGGTCCACAATATGGGGAAAGGCTGCAACAGCTGCTCCATGTGGGCGGACGGGCTCAACGGCTTTTATCCGCACATCGCTGATCGCGCTGTGCTTGTGGTCGCAAGCCCCGATACGCCGGTTGTGCAGGCGGAATTCGCGGCCTCGCGTGGCTGGCGCTTTCCGATGGTGAGCACGATGGGAACCAGCTTCTCGGCCGACATGGGCTTTGCCACGGCGGCCGGCGGCCCGATGCCGGGCGTCTCGGCTTTCCAGATGAAGGGCGGGCAGGTGGTGCGCGTGTCCGCTTCGCCGTTCGACGATTTCGACGAGTTCTGCCTGGCGTGGCGCCTGTTCGATCTTCTGCCCGAAGGTGCGAATGGCTGGCGGCCGCAGCGGAACTACGAGACCGCTTAAGCAGTCCGATCAGGCCAGCGCGAAATCGACGAGGGCTTCGGCGTGGAGTTCGAGCGTGTCGTAGCCGGGTAGGCCCGCTTCGGTGGGTGGGAAGAGCATGCCGATCTCGGTGCAGCCGAAGATGACGCTGTCGGCCTCGCGCGCTGACGAGTGTTCGATCATGGCGAGGACAGTGTCGCGCGACTTGTCGGTCACGACGCCCTTGATGAGTTCATCGTAGATGATGGCATGCAGGGCGTCGCGGTCGGTCTTGTCCGGCACGAGAGCGCCAATGCCTTTGTTCGCGAGATGGTCGATCATGAACGGATCTTCCATCGTGTAGCGGGTGCCGAGCAGGAGTGGGCGGGAGCGGGCATGGCCGCGCAGGCCTGCAACCAGCGTGTCTCCGATGTGGATGAGCGGCACGTGGACCGACGCCATCACTTGCGAGGCAACCTTGTGCATCGTGTTGGCGCCGATCGCGATGACGTCGGCGCCTGCGCGTTCGAGCGCCTGGGCCGCGTTGGCAAGATGAGCGGCGGCGTCCTTCCAGCGGCCTTCGGTCTGCATGCGGGCGATGGGTGCGAAGTCGAGCGAGTTGATGATGATCTGCGCGGATGTGGCGCCGCCGCGGCGTTCGGCGACCAGCTGGTTGATCCGCTCATAATAGAGCTTCGAGCTTTGCCAGCTCATGCCGCCGATGAGGCCGATGGTGCGCATGTGAGGTTCCCGGTCTGATCGCCGGTTAGCACTGGCGGGCCGGGTGGTACAGCGTCAGACGAGCTTCCTGACATCGACCCCGACGCTCAGCGATGAGGTCGCGCCATAGCCGGTGAAGGCGCCCGAGATTGGCGTCAGTTCGGCGCCGGTGGCGGCTGAGGCGATGGGGATCAGGTCGCCATCGTCGACGAGGCCGTTGGTGGCGTCGAGCTCGATCCAGCCGACGGCGGGGATGTAGACCTCCGCCCAGGCGTGGGGCGAGGATGCGCCGGGGGCGGCGTTGGGCGTGAAGACATAGCCGGTGACGAAGCGGGCGGCGCAATCAAGGCTGCGGGCCGCGGCGATCATCAGCTCGGCGAAGTCGCGGCAGGTGCCGGAGTGGAGCCGGAGGGTTTCGGCTGGCGTCTGCAGGCCCGGCTCGTAGCGGATGCGATAGTCGAATTCGTAGCGGATGCGGGCGGCGCATTCGAGCAGGCGTTCGTACTGGCGCTTTTTCACCTTGGTGGCGCCGCTGCGGATCCATTCGGCGGCGGCGTGTCCGGTTTCCCACGGCTGGTTGATATAGGGCGCGAGCAGGCGGCGCTCGATGGGCGAGTACTCCGTCGTGCCGGTTTCCAGGAGGAGGCGGCGCTGGCTTTCGCTGCGCGGGAAGGTTTCGACGGAGAGTTCGCTGATGATGTCGAGCCGGGTCGTCTCGCCGGCGAAGTGGGCGATGGCGACGGAGTTTCCATACAGGTCGCTGCGCCAGACGACCTCGGCCGGAGGCGAGAGGGTGAGGGTGGAGGCCAGCACCTTCATCTTGTGGTCGCCGCGCGGGCGCACGTACAGCTGATGCGGCTGGAGGGTCACGGGCGATGAAAAGGCGTAGGTTGTCGCGTGGCGGAGCTGGAATGCAGGCATGAGGGACTCGGGGGAGGCATGGATCGCCCAGCAACGTGCGCTGGTATGGCGGGTTCCATGGTTAGCACGCTTTGCCCCGTTTCCGGGCGTTTGCCTTGACCTTTTCCACAGCCCGGCGTAGGGAGCCCGTCTTCCGCGCAGAACCCGTTTCTGTGCTTTGACCGGCACGACCCCGTTTCCCTGTGTTTATGGGCTTCGGACGAGGCTGGCGAGGTCCCCCGCCCGGCGCGTTGCGCTCAGCGGGGT
>CALMWO010000083.1 GCA_937873805.1 uncultured Hyphomonadaceae bacterium | reverse complement strand
CGATCGCGTGCTCGGCTCGCGGTTCCTGCAGGACATCGCCGAGTTCTTCATGTTGTTCCAGTCGATGGAGCGTGGGTTCGTCGCCCGGGCGCAGGAGGTCGAGCGGCTGCTCGTCGATCCGCCCGGTTGAGCAGAATCCGATCACAGCTGCGTTTTCGCTGCTCTCTGCAAATGAGAATGGGTTGCAATTAGGAAACGCGTGTCGTAACGCTCGGCGCTGAAACGGGGTCGCAAGGGCGCCCGGAATGACAATGCGCGTCGGGCAAAATCCGCACGTCAGGGATCTGGATGGCCGAGGGGTCGGACATGACTGCGAACGCGTCTGCGGAGGCCGAAAAGGCCGCCGCGGAAAAGGCTGCGCAGAAGGCTCACCGCAAGAAGGTGCGCCGCCTGTTCTGGATGACGCAGGCCCGCATCTGGCACTGGATCACCGGCGCCGCCACGCTGGTTGGCATGCTGATGTTTTCGGTCACCGGCATCACGCTGAACCACGCCGGACAGATCGAAGGCAAACCCGTCATCACGGAAGTCACGCGCGTGATGCCGCCGGACGTGCTGGCCCAGCTGGGCGAAGCGCCGCCGGAAGGCGAGACGTCGATCCTGCCCAAGCCGGTCGCAGATTGGCTGCAGGCGGAAACCGGCGCGCCAATCTCGCGGCGCACGGGCGAATGGTCGGAAGCGGAAGTCTATGTCGGCATGCCCAAGCCGGGCGGCGATGCATGGCTGTCGATCGACCGCGAAACCGGCGACGTGATCTTCGAGGACACCAACCGTGGCGCGGTCTCTTGGCTCAACGATCTTCACAAAGGCAGGAACACAGGGCCGGTCTGGTTCTGGTTTCTCGACATTTTTTCGGTGGCCGCGATCCTGTTCTGCATAACCGGGCTTGTCCTGCTGTGGATGCATGCTCCCCGGCGCCCGCCGACCTGGTTTATCGTGGGCGCAGGCCTTCTGGTCCCGGCGCTGATCGCCGTCTTTCTCGTTCACATCTGAGGTAGGTTGAGTATGCCCAAGCTTCGTACGCAAAGCCTTCTCTGTCTTGCTGTTTCGGTGATGACGGCGGGCGCAGCCTATGCCGGCGGCATCGAGCTCACCGTCGAGATTCCGAAGCTCAGCGTCGCTGAATATCACCGCCCCTATGTCGCGATCTGGATCGAGGATGCGTCCGGCAAGGTCGCGGCCAACCTCTCCGTCTGGTACGATGTCGATCTCAAGGACTCGGAAGGCGAGAAGTGGCTGAAGGACATCCGCCAGTGGTGGCGCCGCACCGGCCGCACGCTCGACATGCCGATGGACGGCGTCTCCAGCCCCACCAAGGCCCCGGGCGTCAACAAGGTCACATTCCCGTCTGACAAGGGCGCGCTCGCGAAGCTTGCTCCGGGTGAATACAAGCTCGTCGTCGAAGCCACGCGCGAAGTCGGCGGCAAGGAAATGGTCGAGATTCCCTTCAAATGGGCGCCGGGCGCGGAAGCCACAGCGAGCGCCAAGGGCAGGGAAGAACTCGGCGCCATCACGCTCAAGCTGACCAAGTAATTCAAAACACTCTGGGAGACGTCACATGAAAACCATCGCCAAGCGCCTGATCACCGCCGTCGCCGTCGCCTCGCTGATGGTCGGCGCCGCCCACGCCCACCGCGCGTGGTTCGTCCCGTCCTCGACCGTCGTGTCAGGCGACAATGCCTGGGTCACGATCGATGGCGCGGTCTCCAACAACCTGTTCTTCCCCGACCACCGCCCGATGCAGATCGACGCGATCAGCATTACCGCCCCGGACGGTTCCTCGGTGAAGCCCGTCAACGCCATGGTCGGCCAGTACCGCACCACGTTCGACCTGAAGCTTGACCAGAAAGGCACCTACCGCATCGCGCAGGCAAACAGCGGCCTCAACGCTTCCTATAAGGAAGGCACGGAAACCAAGCGCTGGCGCGGCACGATGGCGGAATACGTTGCTCAAGGCATCGACAAGAAGCCGGGCGTGCAGCTCACCATGTCCAGCCGTCGCGTCGAAACCTTCGTCACCAACGGCGCGCCTTCCGACGTGAAACTCACGGGCAAGGGCCTTGAGCTGTCCGGCGCTCACCCGAACGACCTCTATTCGGGCGAGGAAGTCACCTTCAAGCTCACCGATAACGGTAAGCCCGCCGCCAACGTTGAGATCACCCTGATCCAGGGCGGCGACCGCTATCGCGAAGAAGCCGGTGAAGTGAAACTCAAAACCGGCGCTGATGGCTCGTTCAAGATGAAGGCCGCCAACGCCGGCATGTACTGGCTCGAGGCTGAGGCTCGCGGCACGACCACGATGGAAGGCAAGACGCTCAACTCGTCGTCGACCTATGTCGCGGTGCTGGAAGTTCTGCCGGGCTGATCTTGAGCCCTTCTGATCGCCATGATGAGGAAGCCGGTCCGCCAACAGCGGGCCGGCTTTTGATTCCTGTCGGCATGAAGCCATCGGTTGTCCGCGCCTCGCGCATCGACGCGCCGGTCCGCCGCCTGTCTGGCGCCACCATGGGCACGGGCTGGTCACTGAGCTTCGCAGCCCCGGATAGCGTAGAGAACAGTCGTGTGGTCGCGGCGCTTGAAGAAACTTTCGCTCTGGTGATTGAGGAGATGAGCGGCTGGGAGCCGGGCTCTCATCTCTCGCGGTTCAATCGCGCCGATGCTGGCTGGCGCGAACTTCCCGAAGAGTTTTTCCGTGTTCTCACACGCGCGCTCGAAATCGCCGCGCTTACCAGCGGCGCCTACAACCCTGCACTTGCAGCGCGCATGGACATGCTGGGCTTTGGCCCGGCGCTGGATCACCAGCTCGGAAGCGCGGGCTGGCGTGAAATCGAGATCGACATCCCCAACCGCCGCGCCTTCCAGCCGGGCGGTGTCGCGCTCGATCTGTCCTCGATCGCAAAAGGCCACGCCGTTGATCTTTGCGCTGCCGGTCTCCGCGGGCTCGGCATCCCGAGCTTCCTCATGGAAATCGGCGGAGAATTTGTCGGCGAAGGCGTGAAGCCAGACGCACAGCCCTGGTGGGTCGAACTCGAACTTTCAGACATCTCGCCAGCGCCCGGCGAACCCCGCCATACCGATGTCGCGCTGGTCGGCCTCGCCATCGCCACCTCTGGCGATTTCGTGCGCCGTCGCGAAGGCGTCTCGCATCTTCTCGACGGCCGAACCGGAACGCCTCTTCATGGAGAACTCTCGGGCGTCTCCGTCATTCATCCCAGCGCCATGGAAGCTGACGGCTGGGCGACCGCCTTGTTCGCGCTGGGTGCCGAGCAGGGGATGGCGGCTGCCGACGCTCAAGGGCTGGCGGCTATTTTCGCGACACGCACGGTCGATGGCGCGCGGTCCGCACTCAGCGCCAAAGCGCGCGAGATGCTGGGCTAGGTTTCCCGCGCCTCAACCACATACTCTTTCAGGCTATCCAGCACGGGCTGCTGTTCTTCAGCGCGGTCCTGCATGCGGATATGCCATTCGCGCTCGCCATCGACCGACACAAAGATCGAGCGTCCGTCGTCATACGGCAGAAACGCGGTTCCGATGTAGATCCACTCTTCGCCGACCGGGTGTTCCTGCCTGTCGAAGTCGGTGAACGCCTTCACCACGCGATAGCGCTTGCCGGGAAGCAGATGCAGGTAGCCATGGCCGACGCCACGGCTTGAATACGCGCCCTTCGGCGCCCCCTCACCAATCATGGCAATCCCCCCCTTGATCGCTATCGTTGAATACACGCCGGACTTTATGTCTGGGCAGGCGAGCCGGGAAGCGCTCTCAATCGTCCGACAGCATCGCCATCGCGCCCTTGCGGTCGCTGGGCTTCAATTTCAGGAACAGGGCACGGGCCTTCTTTATATCAGCCGGCTTACCGGTATCGGCCGCCAGTTTCAGCGCCACGGTGGTCGGGTCCTGTGGTCCGCGGATGAAGGCTAGCGCTTTGGCCATCCTGGCCATGGCGTCGCGATCTATCGAACCTTCGTCCATATCCATGCCTCTAAAACACCGCAGCGGCGCAAAGTGCAGCATGGCATGGAAGTGCGCGCGCCGTCGTCGCCAAAGGCTGGTCAGCCTCGGCTCGCATGTTATTGAGGTTGGAAGCCTTTTCGGAGCGCCTCTGCATGCAACGCCTGATCTTCATCGGTCTGATCCTCGCCATGATCCTGGGCGTGGGCGTTGGAGCATTTGTCTATGGCGACCCGGGCGCGCGGGCGAGCGCTGCAGCGCAGCGTGTCGCGTCCTTTGACGTCAACGCCGACAGCCAGCTCAGCGAGGAGGAATTCAATGCCTCCCGAACCGGCGACGACATCACGTTCGCGCAGGCCGACAAGAACAAGAACGGGCAGGCGACAGCTCTGGAAATCGAGAAAACCTCGACAAAAAGCCAGACGGACATGGCCAGCTACTTCAAGATCCTGTCCGATATCTTCCTCCGGCTCATCAAAATGATCGTCGCGCCGCTGGTGCTGACGACACTGACCGTCGGCATCGCCCATCTGGGCGGCGGGGCCGCGGTCGGCAGAATCGGCGCGCGCACCATGGCCTGGTTCGTCACCGCCTCGCTCTGCTCGCTTGGGCTGGGCCTCGTTATGGTCAACGCCCTTCAGCCGGGCGTGAATTTTCCGGTCACGCTCGATACGGCGGTGGCCGACATATCAACGGTTTCAACCGGCACGTTCTCGCTCACCGAGTTCATCACGCACGTCTTCCCCACCTCCATCGCCGACGCGATGGTAAAGAATGAAATCCTGCAGATCGTGGTGATTTCACTGTTCTTCGGCGTTGCGCTGCAGGCGCTGGGCGCCAAGGCCGGAAAAGTCACCGAGCTGATGGAGCAGGTCGCTTTCCTCATGCTCAAGGTCACCGGCTATGTGATGGCCGCGGCGCCTTTCGCCGTGTTTGGCGCGATCGCGTACACGGTGTCGCTGCAAGGGCTCGGCGTCATCGTTGATTATAGTCGTTTGGTGGGCAGTTTCTTCCTCGCATTGTTCATTCTCTGGGCAGTACTAATTGCCGCAGGCTTTCTCGTTCTGGGGCCGCGCGTCTTCAAGCTCATCTGGGATGTTCGCGCGCCGGGGCTGATCGCTTTCGCCACCGCCAGTTCGGAAGCCGCGTATCCGCGCCTGCTCGAACAGCTTGAACGTCACGGCATCGCCAATCGCGTTGTCTCGTTCGTTCTGCCGCTCGGCTACTCGTTCAACCTCGATGGTTCGATGATGTACTGCACTTTCGCAGTGATGTTCATCGCGCAGGCGATGGGCATCCACCTCGATATCGGCCAGCAGCTCGGAATGCTTCTCCTGCTGATGGTGACGTCAAAGGGAATCGCCGGCGTTCCGCGCGCCTCGCTCGTCGTGATCTCCGCGACTCTGCCCGCGATGGGCATGAAGCCCGAATGGATTGCGCTGGTTCTGGCGGTCGACGCCTTCATGGACATGGGCCGCACTGCAACAAATGTGATCGGGAATTCGATCGCTTCCGCCGTCATCGCGAAATGGGAAGGCCTGCTGTCCGATCCGACGAAAGATACGCCAGCGGTTGAATCGGTTCTCGGGTCGGAAGAATCAGAAGGGCGGGCAGCCAACACCTGACATCGGAGATGTGATCGCGCAC
Organism: uncultured Hyphomonadaceae bacterium; assembly: GCA_937873805.1. Lineage (GTDB taxonomy): Bacteria > Pseudomonadota > Alphaproteobacteria > Caulobacterales > Hyphomonadaceae > UBA7672. Next base: position 2,869 of record CALMWO010000083.1, on the reverse strand, counting down.
CACGCAGTTTCCACGTCATAGTGAGGTCTGTGACTGCCCTCCGCGTTGACTTGGATATTACGTGAGGGCATATGCCCGCGCATAGAGGGTCGCCGTCTCCCCGCGGCGTAGCGGTCTAATGCGAAAAGCAGCCGCTCCAAAGACCCCGAAAAGTGGTGCCATTTCACTGGGAATGCGACATCGCGCGCAACGCCGTTCTGCAAAAATCACTGCGGTCAGACTGGCGCTTGCGGCAAAAGGAAGGCATAAATTTCGAGTTCCGCCACCTAAGGCCTAGATGCCAGGGGTTGGAACTTCTGGGGCGTCGAGAGCGAGAGAGACATGTATTACGCTACAAAGCGGAATAACAGCACTACGCGTTTGGTCGGTATCGCGACCGTCGTGCTGGTCAACGTCGGCGTCGGCGTTGCGATCATGAACGGATTTGGATCGCTCGTGATGCACGGGCCGGTTGAATCCGAAGTTGTGATCATCGAGGAAGTCGTCGAAGTCGAGGACGAGCCGCCGCCGCCGCCGCCGATCGATGTGGAGCTGCCGCCGCCGCCGCCGCAGGTCATCCTTCCGGATTTCGTTTTTGACACCCCGCCGCCGCAGGTGAATGCGGTCACGCAGGTTGTGAACACGCCGAACCCGACGCCGCCGCCGGTCAAGGCCGCGCCGCCGCCGCCGCCGGCTGTCACGCTGAAGTCGCGTCCGAAGCCCGGCCGCCGCTTCGAGAAACCAGAATATCCCGCTGCCGCTCTGCGCGCTGGCGAAGAGGGTGACGTCGTCGTTTCGGTTTGCGTCGACAAGGACGGCCGTATGTCCGACGTCAAACTCGTGAAGTCCTCAGGCTCGCAACGTCTCGACGATGCGACGATCAAAGGATTGGCCAGAACACGTCTGGATCCGGCTATCGGCACTGACGGTAAGCCGATTGCGATGTGCAATCCCAACTATCAGTTCACGCTGACTTGGGATCTCGAGGAAGCGAAGAGGTAATCGCACGCGCTTGCGCGATGCGGCCCGGCGACCGGTCGGGCTGGGGTGAGGGACTCGGTCAAAACTTGGAGCAGTAGGGTCCGGCAGGCGAAGGGATAGCTTCGACCCGCCGGACTACAGTCTCGGGGAAACCCGAATGAGGAGAAGACGGTAATGAAAACGGCGTATCTCGGGGATGGTCACAAGCGGCAGGCCTTTCCAGTAAAAACTCTGCTGGCCGCACTTGCGATGATGTTCGTGCCTGCGGTCGCCATGGCGCAACCGCCGGCTGAAGCTCCGCCGGCCCTGCCGATGGAAGAGCCTGCTGCTCCGCCGGCTGCTGAAGCCCCGGCTGCTGCGCCGGCTGAAGCCGCCGCTGAAGAAGGCGCTCATGGTGGTGGCGTTGCCAACGCCTTCTCGCTCACCGCTGTGTGGGAAGAGGGCGACATCGTCGCCAAAGGCACGCTGATCATCATGGTCATCATGTTCGCTGGCTCGATCTACATCGCCGCCACGAAAGCGATCGATCAGTTCATCCTGTCGGGTCACATGAAGAAGATCCCGGCCTTCTGGGACGCCAACACGCTCGACGAAGGTCTCGACCTTCTCGGCCGCAACAACGCGTTCCGCTCGGTTGCTGAAGGCGCAATCGCCCAGGCCAACTCGGCTCAAGCCGGTCTCGGCGCTCGTATCTCCCGGTCGGACCGCATGTCCCACCAGGTCGGTATCGAGCTCGAGCGCATCAACACCCGTCTGCAGGGCGGCATGGCCTTCCTTGCGACGGTCGGCGCTATCTGCCCGTTCGTCGGTCTGTTCGGCACGGTCTGGGGTATCGTGAACGCGCTCATCCGCATCACCGCTTCGGGCGACGCCTCGATCGAGGTTGTGGCTGGTCCGGTCGGCGAAGCGCTGATCATGACCGCCATCGGTCTCGCGGTCGCCGTTCCTGCGGTTATCTTCTACAACCTGCTGGGCCGCCGCAATAAGCTGATCTCGGACGCAGCTCGTCACTTCGCGTACGACGTCGACAAGCTGATGGCTTCATCGGCCAAGGCCTAACCGCTTACTTGAGGAGGGCCATTCATGGCTGACAGTCAAGAAAGTGGTGTCGGAAACCCGGCCGGCATTCAGCTGGTTGAGGAAGAAGATAGCCCCGTTAACTCGTCGATCAACACGACGCCGCTCGTCGACATCATGCTCGTGCTGCTGATCATCTTCCTGATCACAGTGCCGGTCGCGGTCGGTACGGTTGACGTGGCGCTGCCCGAAGAACGGAACCTCGTCGTCCAGGCCCGCAAGGAAAACGTCAACCTTGCGGTGTCTGTGGACGGGTCGATCTACTGGAACACGACACAGTTGAGCGAAGAGCAACTGGCACAGCGTCTCGCTGTCCAGGCGCGCATCACGCCTCAGCCTGAAGTGCATATCCGCGGAGACTTGATGACCGAATACTATCAGGTCGGACGGGTCGTGGAGATCGCGCAGAAGTCGGGGATCCTGAAGATCGGCTTCATCACCAAGGCGCCGCCGGGTTCGTTCGTACGGCCGTAAGATAACGCCCCTCGGGCGATAGGAGTTAGTTGCTATGGCAATGGCAGTCGGACCTGCAGCGGAAGGCGATCCGCTGTCAGAGATCAACACCACCCCGCTGATCGACGTGATGCTCGTTCTGCTCATCATGCTGATCGTGACGCTGCCGCCTCAGCGTCACGCGGTTAAACTCGATACCCCGCTGCCGCCTCCGCCGGATGCGCCGCCGCCGCCGCCAGATCTCCCGGACCCGATCCGGATCATGGTGGATTTCGACGGCTCGATCCTGTGGAACGGCGTCATGGTCAACCGGAACCAGCTTGATCGGAACCTCAAGACCGAGGCCGCGCAAGCTGTCCAGCCGGAGATCCACATCGAG
>CALMWO010000082.1 GCA_937873805.1 uncultured Hyphomonadaceae bacterium | reverse complement strand
CGTGATCAAGAACTACGTCCAGGGCATCAACCCCGAGTGCAAATAGCGCACCGCTTACTCGCAGACGCCAGCCGCATCGGAAGTCATCCTCGGGCTTGACCCGAGGATCTTTCTTCCCCGCCAAAGCGACCCCGCCTGAATGAAAGAAGGATCCTCGGGTCAAGCCCGAGGATGACCTCGCTCCGAGCGATAGCTCCTAGCCACGCCATACGACTCCACTGGCGCATACGAAAATTGTATGCACGCTGGGGCCGGTTAGGTCAGGGGGCCCCAATGCGTTCACTCATCGCAGCTCTCGCCGTGTTGGCGGCGGCTCCAGCGCTGGCGCAGGAAAGCGCCGCTCCGATTCCCCGCGCACCCGATGGCCGCCCAGACCTGCACGGCTACTGGTTCTCCGGCTTCCTCACGCCGCTCGAACGACCCGATGGCGTGACCGGCCTGATCGTCCCGCCCGACGGACAAGCCGCCATGATCGAAAAGCTGATCGCCGAGCAGAGCGAGGGCGAGGTCTACGACCCCGAGAACGACGCGAACGCTGTGCCCCGTGCGCTGCTGGAGATGGACGGCGCCTTGCGCTCGTCCTGGCTCATCGAACCCGCCGACGGCAAGCTGCCCCTGACCGCGCTGGCGAAGGCCGCGCTGGAACGCGATGGCCCGAAATACGACGACCCGGAAAACCGCCCTGCCCCGGAACGTTGCATCGATGGTCTGGTCAACGCGCCCATGGCGGCTTCCTCCCTGATGATCCCGCTGCAGATCGTGCAGATGCCGGGCGTCATGGTCCTCGCGATGGAGGACATGGAACCCCTGCGCATCGTCTCACTCACGGACCCGCCGCAGCGCGACGCGCTTCGCTCGCGCGGCGGCCAATCGCGCGGCAGATGGGAAGACGATACATTCGTGATCGAGACCGACAGCCTGTCGATCTCCGATCCGGGCGGGCTCACCTGGCGCGGCGGAGCGTTCGTCACGACCGACAGCCGCGTGATCGAACGCTTCCGCCTGCTGTCTGCTGATCTGCTGCTCTACCGTTTCACGATCGAGGATCCGTCGCTCTACAAGGCGCCATGGCTTGCGGAGTACGTACTGAAACGCATCGCAAGTCCGGTCTACGAATACGCCTGTCATGAGGGCAATTACGCGATGACCAACATCCTGACGGCCGCCCGCCTGGGCAGACAGAAGACGCCGGAACCAAAGCCCGCGACAGGCGGCGATTGATGCGGGCTGCGCAGTTCACGCCGCAGGAGTTGCGCGCGCTGCACACATGCCTATCTAGGCTTCATGGCCAGCCGCCGCACATTCTTCACCGTCGGTTATGAACACACCACGCTTCCCGGCCTCATCGCCGGGCTTCAGGCGGCTGGCGTCAAGCGCATCATCGATACGCGCGATGTCGCCAATTCCCGCCGCGCCGGCTTCTCCAAGAAACTTCTCGCCGCTTCACTCGACGCGGAAGGCATCGGCTATATCCACCTTCGCCCGCTCGGCACGCCGAAAGCCGGCCGCGAGGCCAACCGCGCCGGCCGCATGGACGAGTTCCGCAGGATCTACGAAGCCAGCTTCATGCAGCCCGAAGCCCAGCTCGCGCTTCTTGAAGCGGAAGAACTCATCCGCGCCCAACCCACGGCCCTTCTCTGCTTCTGCGGCGACGGCGCAAAGTGCCACCGCAACCGCATCGCCGAAGCGCTGGAGGAAAAGGGCCTGAAGCGGAAAGAGATTCTCTTCCGGTAAGCGCGCCCAACGAAAAAGGGGAGGCTCGCGCCTCCCCTCTCGCATTTCGAAATCCGAAGTCGGATCAGCCCGGCTTCTTGAACTTCAGGATGAACTGATCCGTCTTGCCGCGGATCGACGGATCGAAAATCGTCTTCGCGCCATCATCGGCCGGATTGCGCAGCACGGTCGACGCGCCAACAAACTCGAAGCCGGCGGCCAGCACTTCAGCCTTCACCTTCGCTTCGTCGATGCGGTGCAGGTCCGCGCTGAACTCCGTACCCTTCGCAGACTGGTGGTCGAGCACGATATAGAGCCCGCCCGGCTTCAGCGCATTGAGGATCGCCTTGTTCGCAGCATTGATGTCGAGGTTGCGGCCGGGGTTGTGCATGTCGTGATAGTTCTGCGACGTCCACACCAGGTCCAGCGGCTCCGGGTTCGCGATGGTCGCGAAGTTCGAGATCACGACCTGCACGTTGCCATAGTTCGCCGTGTCAGCCGTGATGGCCGCAACCGGCGCAGCTGGCGGCGGTTGACCTTCGCGGGCGACCGGCTGGCTGGCAAACACATAGATCTTGCCGGTCGGGCCAACGGCCTTCGACAGGATGCGCGTCATGTAGCCGCCGCCCGGCACCAGCTCGCCCACCTTGTCGCCGGGGCGAACTTCGCCGAACGCCACCATGTCGGCAGGCTTGCGGTTCGCATCGCGATCCTTGTCCGCTTGCGGGCGCGCTGCGTCGGCAACCGCCGCAACGATATTCTCGGTCGACGCCGTCACCGGCGCCTCGCCCATCGTTTGGCAGGCCGCCGTGGCCAGCAGCGCCGCTACAGCAAGCGACCGCATCAGGTTCATACGCATGAGGTGTCCTCCCAGTCTTTCCGCGCCCGTCCGGCCGGATTGTTGGGCAAAGACCTAGCGCGTCAGGCGAGCGGCGCCAATTGACGCTCGCGCGATCATTCCGCGATGCGTGGCGTCAGTGACGGCAGCGTCTGCCGCAAGCGCCCGCCGACGCGGATCGGCTCGACGCGCAGGGCAAGCCCGCTATTGTCATCGGATTCCACGAACACGCCGCACAACGTCGCCGGCCCCTCAGCCGGCGATTTCCGTTCGACCGGCAACCGGGTGGAAGCGCGCTGAACCAGCGGCCCCTTCTTCATGCCAATCACGCTGTCATAATCCCCACACATGCCGGCATCGGTCATGTAGGCTGTACCACCCGCAAGGATATGCGCATCGCCCGTCGGCACATGCGTATGCGCGCCCACCACCAGCGTCGCGCGACCATCACAGAAATGTCCCATGATGTATTTCTCCGCCGTCGCTTCGGCGTGCATCTCGACGATCACCGCATCCGCCACCTGGCGCAGCGGCGCTTCATCCAGCGCGCGCTGCACGCCCTGAATGGGATCATCCAGCGACTCCATGAAGGCAGAGCCATGAATCTGGATCACGAACACGCGCTGCCCGTTCGGCGTCGTGAACAGCTGCGCGCCCCGCCCCGGAATGTTCAGCGTCTGCGGATAATTGAACGGACGCAGCAACCGCGTCTCGCGCTCGATGAAGGTCAGCGCCTCGGCCTGGTCCCACGAATGGTTGCCCAGCGTGATGCAGTCCGCGCCCGCATCAAACAGTTCCGCCGCGGTTGAGGATGTAATCCCGAAGCCGCCCGCCGCGTTCTCGCCATTCACCACGACGAAATCGAGCTTGAGCTCACGACGCACGCGCGGAAGATGTTCGGAGACAGCTGCGCGGCCCGCCCGCCCCACCACATCGCCGAAAAACCCGAGGCGCATGCACACTCCCTGCTACGGCCCCCGGCCATTGGCCGAGCCCTTACAGGAGCAGGGCTCCGAGAGCAAATGCGGCTGTCCGGCGCGGCCAGTAACCACCGCGCTTTGATCCATGGGAGGAAAGGAGTACTTTCCAGCCTCATGAATGGCGGGAGAACCCAGCATGCTCGACAGGCGTAGCCTTATTGCGGGGGGCGTCGTCCTCGCCGCCAGCGCAGCCGCCGCTTCCTGCGCCACAGCACAAACACCAGCCCTCGCCTCGACGACGGGTTTCACGCCCAAGCCATTGCCATTTGATCCAAAGACCATTCCCGGCTTGTCGGAAAAACTGTTGGTCAGTCACCACGACAATAATTACGTGGGCGCTGTAAAACGGCTGGGCGACATAGAGAGCCAGCTCCGAAGCACCGATTTTGCGACAGCGCCAGGCTTTCTGATAAACGGGCTGAAGCGCGAAGAACTCATGGCTCTCAATTCCATGATCCTGCACGAAGCTTACTTCGCATCGCTCGGCAAAGGTGGATCGAAACCGGGCGCTGCGTTGGGCAAGCAGATTGAAGCCGACTTCGGCAGCCATGACCGCTGGCGCACTGAGTTCGTCGGCATCGGCAAAGCCTTGGGCGGCGGTTCTGGCTGGGTGCTGCTCACATGGTCGCCACGCGCCGGACGACTCATCAACCAGTGGTCGTCCGACCACACCCTCACCGCGGCGGACGGAACGGTGCTGGTTGCGCTCGACATGTACGAACACGCCTACCACATGGACTTCGGTGCGAAGGCTGCGGCTTATGTCGACGCTTTCATGGGCGCGTTGGACTGGGCGAATGCCGACAGGATATTCAAGGCGCCCATCTAGCGAGACGTCTTGCGCTCAGTAGACCTTCTCGATCCTGTCGATCGAATAGATCTCCCCGCCCCGGCAGAAGAAGCTGATCTTCTTGTACATGGGGTCAGGCACAGGCTCGCGATAGGCCACCCGTCCCGCCACCTGCGCTGCCGGCGCCGTGCGGATTTCCAGAACGAGCGTGTTGCCGGTGCTTGCCACCGACTTCAGCACCACAGCCGTATCCGTCGCCTCGACCAGCCGCACATCGACATGCAGCTCGCGTGCAGACCGCCCCGGCCCCGGCATGTGGTTCACCCACGCATTGGCCTCAGCGATCCGGTGCGGACACGCCAGCTGCGCCAGCGCCTGCCCGGTCGTGGTGGGCGCAGGCGGCCCCGCTTCCGGAGCTGCTGCGGTCGCGCAACTCGCCGTGAGCGCTGCGAAACCCGCCAGAAAAGCCCGGAGTTGCAATGCGTTCTCCCGAATCAGGTGCATCCAGAGGCTAGCATGCACGCCCGGCTCTGTAGGATAAGCTTGGGGCCCGACGTATATCGGGAACGCCCAGCCCGCGGCCGAGCAACGGAAAAACCGAGCACGGTGATCGGCAGGGACAGAACCAACGTAGAGATATCGGCGAGAGATCGAAAGGACCGCGAGATGGAGCTGAAGTTCCGCCGCAACCCGGATTACCAGTCGCTCCGCGAGGAGATGACGCCGGAAGGCATGTTCATGGACCGGCGTCACGTCCTGTCGGCTGCCGGCTTCATCGGCGCCGGCTCCATCCTCGGGGCGCTGCCCGCCTGCTCCGAACCGCAGCAGACGCCCGCGCCCGTCGCTGCAGGCGCCGGCGCCCACCCCGCACCCGGCGCCGCCCTCAAGGCGAAGAAGGCCGCCTACGCCGTCGCCGACCAGACGACGATCGAAGACGCCTTCACCGGCTACTGCAATTACTACGAATTCGGGACCAGCAAGGACGACCCGCCACGCTATGCCAGCCTGATGAACGTCTCGCCGTGGGAAGTCACCGTCGAAGGCGAAACCGACGCGCCCGGCAAGTACGCCCTCAAGGACCTGATCGATTATTCGAAGCTCGAAGAGCGCGTCTATCGCCACCGCTGTGTCGAGGCATGGTCCATGGTCGTGCCATGGATCGGCGTGCCGATGGCTGACGTGATGAAGAAGCTCAAGCCGAAGGCCACGGCGAAGTATGTTCAGTTCGAAACCTACCTGAACAAGAAAGAGATGCCGGGCGTGAACCGCCCCAGCCTGCGCTGGCCTTACACCGAAGGCCTGCGCCTCGACGAAGCGATGAACGAGCTCCCGCTCTTCGCCGTCGGCGCCTATGGCAAGGCGCTGCAGAAGCAGAACGGCGCA
>CALMWO010000081.1 GCA_937873805.1 uncultured Hyphomonadaceae bacterium | reverse complement strand
CCCGGCCAACGTCGTTTCGGCCGAGATCGAGGAGCATGAGGTGTTCGGCCCGCTCCTTCGGGTCGGCGAGCAGTTTCTGTTCGTTGGCAAGGTCAGCCTCCGGCGTCGCCCCACGCGGCAGCGTGCCCGCGATTGGCCGCACGGTGACCGTTCCATTGCGCACGCGCACGAGAATTTCGGGGCTTGATCCAGAAATCTGGAACGCGCCGAAGTTCACGTAGAACATGAAGGGCGACGGATTGAGCCGTCGCAAAGCGCGATAGAAAGCAAACGGCGACCGCTCGAACCGTGCAGAAAAACGCTGGCTCGGCACGACCTGGAAAATATCACCAGCGTGGATGTAGGTCTTCGCCTGCTCGACCATGGCGAGATAGCGCGACTTCTCTGTATTCGACGTGAAGTCGATCTTCTCGACAGGCGCGTCGTTCGGCCGGGAAGGCGGCATGGCCTGATCCAGCTGCGCCTCAACCGCATCAATACGGGCAAGGGTCGCCGCCTCGCTGCCACGCTCAGGGGCCGCAATAATGATCTCCTGGCGAACGCCGTCGAAGATCAGCACCACGCCCGGGCGCATCAGCATCGCCTCAGGTACGCCGTTGGGGTCTGGCCTCGCAGCCGGCAAGTCCTCGACATAGCGAACCATGTCGTAACCGAGATAGCCAAACGCCCCGGCTGCCATGGGCGGCAAGCCGTCCATGCCTGACACCTTGCAGACATCAATGAAGCTACGCAGCGAGCCCATGACGTCGTCGGACGTCGACAGTACTTCCTTGAAGTCCTGCGTCAGCGACGTCTCGGCCTTACCCGCCTTTACGCGCCACCAGAGATCAGGCGCCATGCCGATGAACGAATAGCGACCACGGCTCTCGCCGCCCATGACGCTTTCAAAAAGCACCAGCCCGGCCGACATCGGATTGAGCTTCAGCATCGCCGAAACCGGCGACTCCGTGTCGTCGACCCGGCGCCGGACGTGAAGCCGGGGCAGGGGCTTGCTCATGATCCCTCTGGCGTCACAAAGCTCTCGAAGTACTGCCGGATCGCAACGTCGTCGCGCTTGATCTCGACTTCCTTCTGGAGGCCGCGAACAAACACTTCCCGCACGTCGCTCTGCAGTGATTCAGCAACCTCGGGCGCGACCTGCGCGCGGAACACAGCTGCAGCCGCGGGCGTCACCGGCTCGATTTTCTCGACACGGATAACCCACGGCTCGCCTTGCTGGCTCGGCACCACAGCAATCTCGCCGGCTTTGAGCTCGAACGCGCCCTGCAGCGCGCCCGGGTCCACCGACGGATTGCCTTGCCGCGTCGTCACCAGCGACGGGAGAACGGTCAGCTTCGTGGAGGCTGCGGCCTGCTCGAAGGTCCGCCCGGCTTTCACCGCTTCGACCATGTCGTTCGCAGCCTTGGTCGCAGAGTTCTTGATCTGCTCGACGAGATAGAGATCGTGAACGCGCGCTTTTACTTCGGCGAACGCCTGCGTGTATGGCGGCACGATTTCGTCGAGACGGTACATCGCTCGCACATCGTCGCCCTCGAACAGGTTGGTCATCTGTCCCGGCTGCAGCGTGAACACCTCGGCAAGCGCCGGGTTGTTCGCCAGCAATTGCGTCTGGTCGCCGCGCACAGTTCGCGCGTTGCGATCGACCGCCATCAGCTGGATCACCGGAAAGCCAAACTGCTTCCCAATCTCCTCAAGCGGTTGGCCGCCAGCCGCGTCGCGGAATTTCTCGGATTCGTCCTCATAAAGACGCCCGGCATCCGACATCGACATGTCGCGGCGCACTTTTTCAGCCACCTGATCGAATGGCTGCGGAATGCCGGGAGTGATTGATTTCACCATCACGGCGAACCACGGATCGGGCTCAGCTAGCTTGATCGGAATGGTGTGAACCTTACCTGCGGCGAGCCCGAAAACCAGCTCGCGATAACGTTCGTCGCTCACCTGTTCCGGCTTCACCGTGCTGTCTTTCTGCACAAGACCCGGCGTGCGCTTGAGCGCTTCGTCAATTGCGACGCCTTGTTGTGTCAGGTCGATGAATGACTGGACCGCGTTGCGATCGGTCGAGGTGTACTCGACGATTTCGCGCGTCTCAGGCGTCGAGTAGGTGCGGATGTTCTTTTCGTACTCGGCTTTCACCTGTTCATCGGTGAGCGCCACGCGATCAAGAAAATCCTCCGGCGAATAGCTGAGCACCGAAATACGGCGACGCTCTGGCTGCGCAAATTGTTCCTTGTGGCTGTTGTACCAGGCTTCCATCTGCGCGTCGGTCGGCTCCGCCGGTTTGGCAAGGGCCTGATCGCTCAGGCGCGCCAGTGTCAGCGTCCGCGTCTCGCCCACATAGTTGATCACGGGCAGCGACAGGATGTCCGGAACCTTGAGGGCGTTGAATGCGGCCGAGGTCACATATCCAACAGTCAGATCGTCGCGAACGGCTTCCTCGAAATCCTTCAGCGACATCTTCTGTGCGTCAGCACGCGCCCGCACAGCATCCAGGTTGAAGCGGCCGAGTGCGTCCTTGAACGCTCCCGCGCGGTTGATCAGGAGGTCGGCAACCGCCTGCTTGCTGGCGCGAATGCCGACCTTGTCGGCATAGGCCAGGATCATGTTGCGGTATTCGAGCTGCGCGAGAACCTGCTGGGCCAGGCCTTCGCGAACGGCGTCCGCCTGCGAGAGGACTCGGCCGTCCTGCTGGCGAATGGCTTCGATCTCGGCGTTCAGCTCCTCGTTGAGGTCACGCGCATGAATTTCGCGATCGCCGACGCGGCTCAGGCCGCCGCCGGAAACGCCGCTGAAGGGGTC